>NZ_NUMC01000069.1:0-14951 GCF_002577655.1 Bacillus sp. AFS040349
GTGGATGAAGACCAAAGTGGCAGTTAAAATTGGGGAAATTGGTTTTCATAAGATGAAGAACGACAAACCACAATCAAAAAAAGAGAAAACTGTCGTTCATAAACAAAATCAATAACAAAACACCTTCACCATAAGCCGCAATAGTCTCACATAAAACAAAACAGCCCAATTCCACAAAAATTGGACTGCCCGCCATATCTAAAAACCACCTATTTCATATATCGCCCATCCGTCGCCTTCGGAAACCCAGAATTATCCCACTTATGATCCTTCGCCAATTCACTATCCGTCACCAGGAAGTAATCATAACGCACATACCCTTTCTTATCCGGAACAGGATCATTCCAAGTTGCATCGACGTTATACCACGCACCATCGATCTTTACTTTATTCCAAGCATGAGCCCCACCGTTAGCTGTACCTGTTACATACTTCGTTTCAATATTCAACTTACCTAACAAATAAATCATAGCTTCAGTGTAGCCTTCACAAACCGCTGTCCCTTTAATAAGTGCACCATACACATTATAAGAATCTTCAGGTAGAGACCCTCGCAGATAATTATCATAATCATACGCCATATTCAAAACTAGGTAATCATGAATGGCCTTTACCTTTTCGTACTCAGACATGCCAGGAGTAATCGTTTGAGCCAGAATCTGATTAGCCTTTTGCTCTAACTGACTCTTCATCGATAAGATTGTACTAGTAGAATAAAGATACTTAATTTCAAATCTCCCATCAGACCAGAACAAACTCCCTTTATAGCTAAAATAAAAAAGCTCGGGATGATCTTGAAGAACCGAATTCAATGTTTCAAAAACAACATCTGAATCCTTTGAAAAACTCCCAACATTAATTTCTGGCTTTATACTCGAGATTCCATTATAAATAGAAGAATAAAGGCTAGGTGCACTACCTGTTTCTATTGTATCTCTCAAGGTGTTTTCATAATTTGTAAGATAGCTATTTACCGCAGCAGGTAGTGAAGCATATCCACCCGCATTCTTAATTTCAACAGCTCTCTTCTTTAAACGATCAAGCTTTGCTAGTAAGTTTTTTGCTTCATTAAAGCTTCCTTTTTTCACGTTTGCATCGATTTGCTCTAGCAAACGAAGCTGTGATACTTCATAAATGACCCGTTCTCTGGAGATTTTTGCTGGTCTTACAAATTCTTTCAACAAATACTCACGCTTTGAACTGCGTGGAACCTTCCCTATAGCTCTTTCTGTTTTTCCGATCATAGCTGAAAAATCATTATATAAAGAATCGACTAACTCAAGATTTCCTTGATTGATTGCCCGATCAAATGATGTTTGCTTTTGTTTCAATTGATTAGCTACGTTTAATGCATCTTTATATGGAACTTCCCAAGAACCCGCATAAGCTTGTACATGTGAGAAGCTAAAAAACAGGATCACTAGTAACAAGGCTCTCCTTAGCATCAACATCCTACCTACCACCTTTTATTAGAGTTACTAGAATTATAGCAAACTTTTATCACAAACTAGTAAACTTCCCGACAATGGAAAAAAGTAAACAATGTTTTGACAATATATTTACATTTTTTACATAATTTTTACCACAATTTACAATAGGTAAATACTTGGTTAACAAAACTCTATTAATATAAAACTAGTGTACAAGATAACTAGTAGGAGGATGAGCAATGAAAAGTAAAGATCTTTTCAAGAAATTAGTCCCGGTTACAATTCTATCTTCAGTAGCCATTGCAGGTGTTATTGGGGCAACATCAAATACAACTGTTTCAAGTGCAAAAAGTAAAGGCGATCCAGAAATTAAAAACGTTATCTTTTTAATTGGTGACGGTATGGGGCCTTCTCCGCTTGCTGCACACCGCTACATGAAGGATAATCCGAAAACAAAAGAAATGGAACCAACTGAGTTCGACAAGTATTTAGTCGGAATGCAAACTACATATCCGGATGATCCAGCACAAAACATTACTGACTCTGCATCTGCAGCAACAGCAATGGCATCTGGTATCAAGACATACAATAATGCAATCGGTATGGACAATGAAAAAAATCCATACGAAACAGTTCTTGAGCAATCAAAAGAAATGGGAAAAGCAACTGGTTTAGTTGCAACTTCTGAGGTTACGCATGCTACACCAGCTGCTTATGGTGCACATGATGAGAGCCGTAAAAATATGGATGCAATCGCTAATGACTACTTTGATGAATTAGTAAATGGCGAGCATAAATTAGACGTTCTTCTTGGTGGAGGTTTAAAGAACTTCTCTGCTGATATGCGTAAAGATAAGCGTGATCTTGTAGGAGAATTTGAGGATGCAGGTTATACAACTGTATCAACAAAAGAAGAGCTTATGAACGATGATAGCGAGCAAATCTTAGGTTTATTCGCTGATGGTGGTCTTCCAAAAATGATCGACCGTCCAGACAGCATTCCTTCATTAGAAGAAATGACTGAAACAGCAATCGAGCGTTTAAGCAAGGACGAAGATGGTTTCTTCTTAATGGTTGAAGGAAGCCAAATCGACTGGGCAGAGCATGACAATGATGTTGTTGGTACGATGAGTGAAATGGAAGATTTCGAAAAAGCATTTAAAGCAGCAATCGAATTTGCTGAAAAAGATGGTCACACTTTAGTTGTTACAACTGCTGACCATGCTACTGGTGGTATTTCTCTTGGATCTAACACAAAAGCTTCTCCAGGTGGAGACTACAACTTCCACGTAGGACCAATTAAAGCTTTCTCAAAAACACCTGACTACATTGCAGCTGAAATCTTTGCAGCTGGCGACAAAGCTGATGTTGAAGGAATCATGAAGAAGCACATTGCTGCTGATTTCTATAGCAAAATCACTGCAGAAGAATTTAAAGCTGTAAAAGATGCTGCTGCTGCAAAAGACGGTACAGCAATCGATAATGCAATCGAAGCAATCGTAAATGATCATTCTGTAACTGGTTGGACTACTGGTGGACACACTGGTGAAGATGTACCTGTATTTGCATATGGTCCACAAAGCGAGCGTTTTGCTGGATTAATCGATAACACAGATCAAGCGAAAATTATCTTTGATCTTCTTGAAGAAAACTATGTACCTGGCGATGATAATGACAAGCCGGAAAAACCAGCTGATGGTAAACACATTGGACGTATCTTAATTAAGAAAGATACTACAATGTACAAGCCTGACGGATCAGTATTCCGTACATTAACAAAAGGTGAAGCAATCAAAGTTTACGGTTCAGAAGATGGCGTATATGATGTTGGCGGCGGTTATACTGTAAAACATGATGGCGGAAAAACTTACTTTTATGTTGGATTTGTAACAGTAAAAGCTGATACATCTTTAATGAAAGATGGAAAGGCTGAAAAAACTTTAGCTAAAGGCAGCACATACCGTGTATATAGCGTAGATGGAGACAACTTAAACGTTGGTGGCGGATACTACGTAAAAGCTGACAGCAAAGTAGTTTACACGAAACATTAATCCAAAAAAGACCCAAGAACCCTGTAGTCGAATCTACAGGGTTCTTTTCTTTGGTGATTTAAGATCTAATCGACAAACTTCGGGAAGTGACAGGCACGAGTTCCACCCTCATTCGACAAACTCCGGGAAGTGACAGGCACCACCTCCTCGGTCCTACACCACCTCCCCTAAATAAATCCACCAAACTTTGTACAAACTAATAACCACGATCCGTTTTCAAGGAGTGTCATTATGGAGTTATTTGAGAGACATCAGGTTTTAACAGGAGAAAACGAGTGTACGATTGTTTTGTATTTGCATCCTTTTTCAACGGAGTTTGCTAGTGAGCTTGGGCAGGAGGGGAAGCAGCAGGATTTAAAGGATAGTGCGAGAAGTTATGTGCAAACAAGATTGCCGAACATAAAAAATGCAACAATAAAGGTTGTGTCAGGCTTGTTGCTGGTTTCCAGTTTTTCTTTTGCAAAGGGAGAAGTAGAAGTATCGGCGCATGAAGCAGATTTTAATATGACGTATTTGTACTTCGGTAATACAAGTAGTTATATTAGACAAATTGATCGGACTAATGGAAATCTAAATCTTGTATCCCCTAGTTTTTTTGATCTTAACTCAGATGGAAGCTTAAAGCTGACTACTCAGGTGAATGCGACATTTGTTAATGAGATGCATGCTAGAGGGATCAAGGTTGTCCCGTTTTTAAGTAATCACTGGGATCGAAATGTCGGGAGAGCTGCCTTAGCGAATCGGGAACAGCTCTCTACACAGATTGCCAACGCCATTATTCAGTACAATCTCGATGGAATTCAAGTTGATATTGAAAATGTTACAGAGGTAGATCAAACAAATTACACGGACTTAGTTCGGTTGCTTAGAGAAAAGCTTCCCGCTGACAAGGAAGTGTCTGTTGCGGTGGCGGCTAATCCATATGGATGGAATAAGGGCTGGCACGGTTCTTATAACTATAAAGAGCTTGCAAAGTATTCTAGCTATCTAATGATCATGGCATATGATGAAAGCTTCCAAGGAAGTCCTGAGGGCCCGGTAGCAAGTATTGATTTTGTGGAAGGTTCAATTAAATATGCGCTAGGTGAAGAAGTGCCTCCAGAAAAAATTGTTCTTGGGGTCCCGTTCTATGGACGTTATTGGAAGCAGGGAGAATCTTATGGGGGATACGGAATCTCAAACTCTCGTGTGAATGAAATTAAAAGTAAATATAAGCACACAATTACGTACGACGAAAATACACAATCTCCTAAATTGACATTTGAAATTAAGTCAACAGATCCAACAATCACTATTGCTGGAAGGACATTAACAACGGGTAAGTATAATGTGTGGTTTGAGGATTCACGATCAATTAAAACAAAGGTCGATCTGGTGCATAAATACAATCTTAAAGGTACGGGTAGTTGGAGTTTAGGGCAGGAAGATCCTGCAATTTGGGATAATTATAAAACGTGGATGCTTACTCATTCGAGTACAACCCCTGATGGCAATTATTCAACGGGTGGTGGTGATACCACTTCAACCACACAGACTACCTATATTGTTAGAGCTGGAGATACATTATCAGGAATTGCAAAAGCGAATGGAATCACTGTTGATCAATTAAAACAGTATAATTCATTAACGACAGATGTTATCTATATAGGTCAGCTCTTGTTTGTAACACCGAACCAGGAGAATATGGCCATCTCAATACCAAATACCGTGCTGCCGACCAATCATGAGCAAATCATTGGACGTTTAACACTAAAAGAGAATACACCTTTAGTAAAAAGACAAGCAAATGGTTCGTTTATTACTTATAAAACACTGAAAAGTGGAGAAACAATTAATGTATATGGAGCACTTGGCAACCGTTATGATGTTGGTGGCGGATATTACATTAAGCAGTCAAGTGATATGGCTCTGCATATAGGACGCCTTCTCATAAAGGATAGGGAAATTCTTTATAAACCAGATGGTTCTTTTCACCGATATCTTAAAAAGGGAGAAGCACTTCGTGTCTATAGCTATGATGATCAGAAATATCAGGTCGGTGGGGGCTATTATGTGAAACCGACTAGAAATGTTTCATTTTATGAAGGGTTTATTAAGCCGAAAGCAAATTTAACGCTTTATAATCCAAACGGCAAGGTACACAGAACCATTCGACAGGACGAATTCATTCGAGTGTATGGTATTGATCAGGATCGTTTTTATGTTGGTGGTGGGTATTATATTTTGATTGATCGAAGTAAGATGACATTTATTCGTCATTAATGGAGATTTGTACTGGTAACATAAAAGCCTCCGGTTAGGAGGCTTTTATGTTCATCATACACTTGTCTAAAAGAAAAGCCCAACTTTTGTATTACTAAAACTAGACATAATTATGGAAGGTTGTCCAATAAAATGGAATCTTACCATAAAAATGTAATAACGGGAACATTCATTATTTTACCACATTTTCACTAGAATGGATTGATTTTTTCATTTTTTATGAAGAAAGTTTTATCTTTTCTTAGTAATTAAGTCCTTGATTGCAAAAAGTGTAAAATTTAGGTATTGAAAACCAATTTTTCAAAATATGAACAAATTCTAAATTATTGAAATTTACATGAAACCTTAATGACGTGTTCTTATATTAATGATAGGATATATATGTAAAAACAAGTCGAGGAGTAGAACAATTTGTCTATTATGAAAAAGGTTTTAAGTGTAAGTGTTATCGTGTTGCTTTGTATTTCTTTTCTTACTCCATTAAAAAGCAGTGCTGCAACGGAGGGAGATTCTATTTTTGAGAATTTAGGACCAAAAGTTGAATATGTAAATGTGATTAAAGGAAAAATGGTTTCATCACAAGGAATAAACTATTATGTAAGCTTGCTACAAGGTGAGCCTGCAAAGCTAGCTGTGATTGATTATAACACAAAAAAGGTCGTTGATTTACGTGAGTTAGAGGGGGCTAAGGCGGCATGGTCAATTGAGTCTACCTCAACTGGAATTGTTTATATAGGGACAACTCCAAATGAACACGTTTATAAGTATAATATCAACACGCGTGAACTAACTGATTTAGGAAAAGCAACAACAAATTCCGATACAGTTATTTGGGATATGGCATATGATGAGCAAGGTGACCGACTTTTCGGCGTCACATCATATGGAGGTCGAGTATTCTATTATAATCAAAATCAAGGATTTAAAGATTTAGGAACGGTACTAAGCGGAAGACAATATGCAAGAAGTGTTGAGTACGATCAAAGTGAAAACACGTTGTATATTGGGGTAGGTTCACCAGCGGCTTTAATAAAGTGGAATTTAACAACAAATGAGAAGGTCAACCTGTTAGACTATGACAGGACAAGCTCTTCTGTCTATGATTTGAATTTAGTAGATGGACAGCTATTTGCGAAAATGGAAGAAACAAATGAAATCCTTCATTTTGATTTAGAAACAGATGAGATGGTTCATCGATTTGATGCGAATTCTCGAGGAGTTTCTGGTCAGACACCTAATGAACCTATTGTGTTTTATAGCAATGATGGTTCACTCTATCAATATAATTATGAAACGAAAACAAGCGAGAAGATTCAATCCAATTTATATGGCTCAAGCGCAGTTTCACTAGACATCCTACCGGGAGTTCAGAAGGTTGTTGGTTTAGCTGGTAACGGTGGGCGCTTTTATGAGTATCAGTACAATCAAAATCGTTTTTCGATTATGATGCTGGATTTACCACCACAGTTTGTTGAATTGTTTAAAATCGGCAGCAGTTCAACTGGTGATATTTTCAGTTCAGGATTTATCTCAGGACATTTATCCCGTTATAATCCACAAACAACAACAAATGAGATTTTCAGTGGATTAGGACAGGTTGAAAGTGTGGCTGAACAAAGTGGCAAAATATACTTTGGAACATATCCGTCAGCAAATATATATGAATATAATCCAAATGCCAACTGGGTTAAAAACTCAAACCCTGCTAAGTTATTATCATTATCAGAAGTAGGACAAACTAGACCTTCTGTGATGGTTTCTGATGAGAAGAATAACCGTTTGTTTATCGGTTCCGTTCCGAAGCGTGGCGAAAAGTCAGGCTTGATGACAATCTATGATGTAAGTAAAAAGAAAATGATCGAGCAATTTACATTAAAAGAAGGTCAACGGGTGATATCGGCTACATATGACGAAGAAAATAACATCTTATATGCCGGTACATCTGTTTATGATGGTTCAGGAGCAAAAACAGAAGACGGCGCGAACATTTTTAAAATTGATTTAAATCAGGAAACATATGAACCAGTAGAAGTTACTGCATTAAAAGGTTATCACAACATGGTATCTGCATTAAAGTGGTCTTCTGATGGAAAAATCTACGGAATTCTTGATAATAAATTTATCGTCTATACACCTTCTGAAGAGCCGGATTCTGAGCAGGTCGATATTTACCCAATCATTCCTGAAAGTGTACTAGGAATGGGAAGAAATGAGTCTCTGCTAGATGGTGAAGATGGCTACTTATATGGAACTGTGCACAATACGTTGTTTAAAGTAAACCTTGAAAACTACAGAATTAATATTTTTAGACAAGGTGATGTAAACACACTAGTTTCAGATCATAAAGGATATTTTTACTTTAACAGCGGTGCAAATCTCTGGAGAGTCAAAAAGTCTTCCTTAACAAGTGATAAGGCGATTGTTCCGACGAAAATACTGTTACCACATGTTACAGTAACAGAATCTGAATTCCCAATTGCCCGTGTTTATACGAAAAGACCTGTTGTTTTATATCAAAAGCAAGGAAACAGAATGGTTCCTGTTAAAACACTAGGAGCTAAACAAGCATTCCGCGTTTATGGGGTAGAAGGTTCGTACTATCATACTGGTGGTGGCTACTATGTATTCCATGAGGATTCAAAAACAACACCATATATCGGTCGTGTTGCCACAAGTGTTCCAACACCAATTTTAAAGCCAGACGGTGAGCTTTTCAGAATGATGATGCCTGGTGAAGAAATTCGCGTCTACAACTATGATGAAGAAAACTATGATGTTGGTTCTATGTACACCATTGCAAAATCAACAGAGGTTACGTATTACACAGGATCTCTTACTTTGTTAGAAGAAACACCTCTTTATAAATACGGAGAGGACGAGCCGGTTCTGACGTTATCGGCAGGAGAAGAGTACTTTATCTCTGGTACTGATGGAAATAAATTAGATATTGGAAACGGGTACTATATCCTTTATGATAAAAATATAATGAAATACTCGAAAAGCTAAAGTTGATAAGGACTGATCCACGTTTGGGTTGGTCCTTTCTATTATTAACTTGGCCAAATGAAGGATAGGTGGACAACAAGATGAAAAAAATGATAAGTTTTAGCATCGCAGTTATGTGTTTGTTAAGTATCACCGCAGTGTCTGCCTATGCAGAGGAAGTACCGAAAGTTGTATCAAGTGAAGGAATTGATACAATTTTACCAGAAAGAACACAAAGGTCTAAAGGAAAAGACAATAAGGAAGCACAGGTACCATTAAGTGAAATTGAAAACCGTGAATTGATTGTTAAAGGAAATGTCACAGTAAGCGATTTAGAGGCACTTGGCCTTCAGCAAGTTGATACAACAAATCTAGCGGACTCTAATTCTAAATTGATTACAATGAAGATTCCTAGTCAACTAAACTATGAAACTACATTATTAAAGGTAAAAGAATTAGAGGGAGTGGAATTTGCTGAACCTAATGTGAAGCTTAATACAACAGCAACTCCAAACGACTATTATTATTCCAAACAATGGTATCTCCCAGCCACGAATGTTTCAAAAGCATGGGACTATTTTTCCTTCAAAAATGAAATAAAAGTAGCCGTTATCGATTCAGGTGTCGATGCTTCTCATCCAGAATTAGCTGGAAAGGTCCTTAAAGGTTATGATTTTGTTAATAATGATTCAAATCCAGCTGATGATCATGGACATGGAACAGCTGTAGCTGGCATTATCGCCGCTATAGCAAATAATGGTGATGGTGTCGCGGGTATTAACCCTAATGTGAAGATCATTCCTATTAAAATAAGTGACAGTACTGGAGAAGCAACAGTAGAAAATGCAGTAAAAGGAATTCATTACGCCATGCAACAGGGTGCGGATATTATAAACATGAGCTACGGCAGTGCTTATTATTCTGATATTGAAAGTGAAGCACTATGGGCAGCCTTTGACCAAGGAATCACTCTTATTGCGGCAGCAGGGAATAGTAGTACGAGTGATCCGTTTTATCCTGCTTCATATACTCCTGTAATTAGTGTGTCGGCCACAAATAAAGCGAAAGCACTTGCTTCCTTTTCAAATCGTGGAGATATGATTGATGTTGCAGCACCAGGAGAAGAGATATACGCCCTCCACTTAAACGGTGGATACGTCGTTACTGATGGTACATCTTTCTCATCACCGGTCGTTGCCGGCATTGCTTCTTTACTAAAAAGTAAAGATCCGACTCTTTCTCCTATGTATATTGAATGGGCATTAGGGCTTGGTGCAAGTAATGGGAAGTGGATACCTGACACAGGATATGGCATTGTGGACGCCTACAATAGCTTGCAGCTAACATATCCGTCTCTTGCAAACGATGTGTCTGACGAGGCAACTGGTGCATTTGATATCGGTCAATATGGTTCTCATACTGAGAAGATTGATCATCCTTATGATTCTGATGTTTACTATTTTAATGTTCCAGAGTCTACAACCGTTGATATTCTCATTAATGGATTTTCAACAGATTTGGATCTATACGCAGAGATTGTGAGAAAAAATGGCGCAGATTATGAAGTCATTGATTACATCGACAACTATGGATTTGGTGAGGCAGAGGACTATACGTTTAATGCCACTGCAGGAGAGTATTACCTTGTGCTGTATGATTATTATAATCATTGGTCTTCAACACCATACACAATCTACGCTGATGTTGGCTTGAAAAATGTTAATTTAACGACTCCAACATCAAATGTTCAGTCAGGCTCTTTTAATCAACCGTTTGACGTTCAATTAAAAACAGATTCGGTTGGGAAAGTCATTTACACATTAGATGGTTCAACACCTTCAGCAACAAATGGCGTAACGTACAGAAGGGCCATTCCTATTTATGAAACAACGAATATCAAAGCAGCTACAGTTTATGGAACGAAGGTTAGTGAAGTTGCTTCGTACAAGTATGAATTAAGTACTATGCAAATTCCGCAAGTATCATTGCCAACTGATCACAGTCACCCAATTGCACGAGTGATTATCCGTGCAGACAATGTTGGTCTTTATAAAAAGAACAGTAACAATACGTATACGTTGTACCGCAACTTATCAAAAGATGAGCAGATTAGAGTGTATGGTGTTTTAGGTCATCAGTATAATGTGGGTGGCCCATACTATATTAGACACCAAGATACCAAAACTTCTGTGTTCATTGGGCGGGCGCTTATTAAGAAGCCAACAGCATTACTTGATCCAAACGGAAAAGTACACCGTACGCTTCAAGTAGGTGAGGCAATAAGAGTTTATTCTTATGACAATACGTCCTATCACGTTGGCGGCGGTTATACGATTAAAGCAGACAGCAAGACTAAGTATTTAATAGGATATGTAAAGCCGAAACGGAACATTTCTTTATACTCTCCACAAGGTGCTTATCACTCTACCTTAAAAGCTGGGAATTTATATCAAGTTTCAGCTATTGCCAATGGGAAAATGGACCTTGGGAACGGATATTATGTGAAAGATAGTAAGAGTGATTTTGAGTTTATTAAGAATTAATGCTATTACTGAACCTCTCCGGATAAGATGGAGAGGTTTTTTTATGGGCTTTAATTTAAAGGTGTATTATATACGTATTTATAAAACTTACAATTGTTATTTATGAAAATAGTTACAATTTCCTAAAAAACGACAAATATCTCCTTTTTTTTGATATGATTAATAGGTTCGTAGATAACGAGAAAAAACTTGTGAAAGTGGGGATACGTAGTTGTCGAGAAAGCTATTATTTCTTTTATTATTCTTCGTAGGATTAGGTGTTTTGCATTTTGTTCCATCACATGCATCAGCAGCAGTTGTGAATAACAACCAGGTTTATACGTATGAAATCATGGAACAAGATATTAAGGAACTTGCTAATGCTTATCCGGACCTTATTAAATATAAGGTGATCGGAAAAAGTGAATATGGTCGAAATATTTATGCCGTGTCTTTAGGAAACGGTCCGTCTGTTGTTCAAATTAACGGATCACACCATGCCCGTGAATGGATGACAACAATGGTTAACATGAATATGCTTGAACAATATGCACAAGCATATAAAAACGGTAAATCAATTGATGGCTATAATGTAAAGTCCATCATTCATTCATCGACAATTTGGTTTGTTCCGATGGTTAATCCAGATGGGGTAACATTGCAGCAATTCGGTTTAAAGAAGTTTCCAAGCTCTGATCATAAATTTTTAATCAAAGCAAATGACGGCAGCATGGACTTCAAAAGATGGAAAGCGAATGCAAAGGGAATTGATCTAAACAGACAATATGATGCAAACTGGGCTGGCATTTGTTGTGACCCAGGCAGACCTTATTTTAAAAACTATAAAGGTCCTAAACAAAATTCTGCAAAAGAAACAATTACAATGGTTGATTTTATTAACAAAACAAAGCCTGAAATCATTGTTAGCTATCATAGTAGCGGTGAAATTCTTTACTGGAATTTTCATCAATCTGGATCACGTTATAATCGTGACCATTCATTAGCGAAACAAATTGGTAGGATGACAGGTTATTCACTTATTTATCCAAAATCGAGTCCATCAGGTGGAGGCTTAACCGATTGGTTTATTGCTCACTATAAGCGACCAGCCTTTACGATTGAAATTTCTCCATACGTTGGTGAAACAAGTGTGCCACTTTCATACTTCCCAAGTATTTGGAGTGAAAATAGGGCAATTGGCCTTTATACAGCAAACGAAGGCTATAAGCTGTTTATGAACAAATACAACAGTGTAAAATCAGCAGCAACGAAAAAAGTAAATGATGCTTTCTTAACTAGCAAAGCATTACGACCTTATCATACAAGTAAAGTGAAAAGTGTGAATAATATTGTTATAAGTACAGACTTTATGAATTCTTATAACAAAACAGGCAGCTTAATTAAAACGGCTGAGCAGTCACTATCTGGGCTTACAAGCTCTGATCGAAACTTCTTAACAACGTATATTAACGAAGCAAAAGCACGCAAACTTGATGCAGCAAGATTTATTGATGCTGTAAAAGTAGGGGACGAGCTTTCTACTGAAAAGCAAAGCTTTGATGCTCTTGTGAAAAAAGGTGCACTGAATGATTCTGTTGTTAAAGAATATGACGAGCTCTCTTATAGAATAAAAAAAGCAGAGCAAGTGATTAGTCGAGTATATGGTAGTTCATACCGCAATTTATTCGGTGACAAATATATTGTTCCAGGGAAAATTTCAAAAGAATATGTGATCTATGAAGTATCTCGATATAACCTTCTTTCTGAAATCGAGCAACATATTACAAAAGCAGAATACAAACAGGCAGCAGATAAACTTGCAATGTTAGACCGTCTAGAAAAGCGTTCTGTTCAAATTAAAGCAGACGGTAACAAGTTATATCCAGGTAAATACCCTGATCTTCCAACTATCGAAGCACAGCTTGTTTCAAAGAAGCAGGAAATTGTTGTGTTGTATGAGGAAGCAGCAGGTGTTACAAACCTTGAAACAGCAAACGAAACAATTGCAAAAGTGAATGAGCTTTATACAAGCTACCAGCAGGTAACTGAGATTTCACCTGAACTTTCTTTATTTACTGAGTTAAAGGGAATTAACGTTTCTGCCGATCCTACTCTTCTTGATGAAGCGAAAAAAGCAGAGTATAACCTAGCAATTGAGCAGCTTCAAGAAGTGAAAACCTTTGAAGAAGCAGTATTGCTTGGGGAAGAAATCCTTAAGCTTTCTACAGAAATAGAACAGCTAGTAATACAGGGACAGCCCCATGAAGAACTAACGTTACAGTATAATGACAAAAAAGCGCAGTTTGAAACACTTGTTGCAAAACTTGTAACAGAAGCTCAGAAAGCGAAGTTAATAGAGAAGTATTTGTAAGATAGGGAGGGCTTGATGCCCTTCCTTTTTTTTAGTTTACATTAGAAAATACTGTAAAATATGCAATAATATAGGTGGTTACTGTCGGAAAATCTACTAAATTGTAATATTCCTGTAACATAAAGCGACATATTTAACGCTATTGTTACAGAACGGGTGTAACATTCTTGTTATAATACAAGAGTGAAACTAAAGGGGTTGATATTTTATGAAAAAGTACGCATTGATTTTATTCCTGCTACCTATCGTTCTACTATCCTTTCAAATGAAAAGTCATGCTTCGAGTTTGTCAAATGAAGCCGAATTTATAAACTATAGCAAAAAATTCCTGGGTGTTCCTTATAGATTCGGCGGCACAACACCATCAGGATTCGATTGCTCGGGTTATATTAACTATGTTTTCAACGAATATGGTTATTCGCTTCCTAGAACAAGCGCAGATATGTATGCTTCAAAAAGCCTCTCACCTGTTAAAGATCTTAAAGTTGGGGATATTGTATTTTTCACTACATATAAGCCTGGTGCATCACATGCAGGAATTTATGTTGGAAACGAAGAATTTGTCCATGCCTCTTCTTCAAGAGGTATTTCAGTAAGTAATCTTGAAGAGTCTTACTGGAATAAAAGATATCTTGGGGCAAAACGTCACAACGAATTATCAAACGATTTAAGCTTTTCAACAGATGCAGAAGCACAGAAGCTATGGCAAACCGCGTCAAACTATTACTTAAACTCAGCTGTAACTAGTCAAAATCAAGATTTAATGAGTTTGTACAATGTTTTACGCAGCCAAGTAACATTAGATAGTAGCACTCCAGCAGGAGAACATCTATTACGTACCGCAAACTTAATTGATTCTATTAAGTTAGCAAACACACTATCAAGTTCAACAAATCAATTAGTTGATAAGATGATCACGAACCAAGAACTTACAGATGAAACAGTTAGTCTTTACCAGGAGCAATCTGCTGATATCAGAAAAAGTGAAAGGGTATACAGTCGTTTGTATGGTCCTGAGCTAAGAAATCGTTTCAATAGTGAATCTGTTACACCTGCAAAAATAGCAAAAGAAACCGTTATTTATGAAGTCTCTATGTACTTATTACTGGATACAATTAACAGCACCAAAGAACAAGGAAATCTTGATGAAGCTCGCAATCTATTGGAAAAATATGATAGACTAGAAAGACGTGCAAAAGAAATCAAGGTGCTGGGTAATACACTGCATGCAAATGCCTATCAAAATCTTGATAAAATTCATCAACAACTTCAAGGTGTGAAAGAAAGTTTGCAAGCTGAATTACAAGCCAGTAAGGTAGTGTCAAAAGAT
>NZ_NUMC01000006.1:0-34108 GCF_002577655.1 Bacillus sp. AFS040349
CCTTATGAAGACCATTTGCGCGGGCTTCCATACATGTTTTGGTCTTCATTCGCCTTATGAAGACCATTTGCGCGGGCTCCCATACATGTTTTGGTCTTCATTCACCTGATGAACGAAACTACACGCTTTTTCTCTTAAACCTTTTGTCGTCCATCCAACCAGCAAGCCAAAAAATACCCAGCCTAAAACAGCACTGAGCATTTCAAAATTAGTATTCTATTATACATACTGCGCTTCCTTCTCATACAACTGCACACAATTTCTACCGTTCCTTTTTGCTGCATATAAAGCTTGGTCAGCTTGTCTCATTAGCTCTTGAATAGTAAGATCCACATCCTCCGAATTAAAATAAAAAGTTGAACTTCCATAACTGGAGGTTATATGAATTTTATTATTACTGACTATTGAAAAAGACTCCGACACTTTCTTTCGCAAGTTATCAATCTTCTCATATGCTTCAGCGGCTGTCGTATTCGGCATGCAGATGATAAACTCTTCTCCACCGTAGCGTGCAAAAAGATCCTGATCCCTTAAATAATCCTTTGTTAATGCAGAAACATCCATTAAAATTCGATCACCAGCATCATGTCCGTATTGATCATTTACCTTTTTGAAATGATCTATGTCAAACATAACAATAGATAAGCAGCCACCGCTAACAGACAAATCCTGTATAATAGCACCTGTTTTATCTAAGAAATAAGTTCGATTATAAATCTTTGTTAGTCCATCTATACTTGCTAGCACTTTTAACTTTTGCTCCATATTTACTCTTTCCGTCACATTTACTAAGGTGATAATTTTGCCGATTAAATTGTTTTGTTTCGTTATGACCGGAGAAAATTTAACATAAAAATAGTTCTTTACATCATTAATTTTTAACTGATAATCTCCTTCCTGCTTCTCAAAAATGATATCCAAAAGTAGTGGGTGATCGTGCAGAATATCTCTAACAGCTTTTCCAATTGCATGAGAACCAAACGATGGAAGAACCGGAATAATGGCTGAGTTATAATCAACAATCACATCATGTTGATTTAACACAATCACTCCTTCTTCAATGCTTTCAAACACTGTTTCTCTCGCGATTGGTACAACGTTAAACATCTGAAAGGATAATAATGCAAAACCATGGAGAATAAACGTGATACTCATTGAAACTGGTCCAAGATCAATACCACTTGGGCTCATATCCGTAATATAAAAAACACTTCCCATTACAGGAACTAATAATCCTGCAATCATCAAGCTCGTTTGCAAACGAAACTTATGGGTTACTTTCCGAAACTGGATTAGAAGTATACCAACACTAATAACAATACAAATATATAAAAAGATAGAATGAATATAGAACCAGGGGCCACCTTCAAGTTGTAATACCGGAAAAGGAGTATCTGTTCTTACATCCATAGATGTGTAATAAATATGATGAAATTCATTGGTATAATGCATTGTAATCGTTAAAATTGGGATACCAAATAAAAGAATGTAAGCCCATTGCTTAAGCTTTTTTCCTACATAGTCAAAACACATAAGTAAAATAAATACTGGAATAAACGGCAAAGCCAAATACTCCACTTTCAACCAAATTCTCATTTGCTCCAAAGAAGTACTCGCTAGCTCGAAAGCATAGCCAAAAGCAAAAATAGCACACATAAACGTTGCTAAAACATAATATCTTCCACCCGGAGCATCCTTTATTTTCACTAAACCATAACCACATAAAAAAATACTTATTGAGCCACCCAATACACTAATCAGGATGTACATGACCAATTCCTGGTTCATTGACTTCTACCTCGTCTGTTCTTCATTGTATTTTTTCATTATATAAAGAATATTCCTACTAAACTAGCTTTTAAATAAAGTAAATGCTTACAAATGCGAAAATGCATATTCCTCTCTTGTCCAGCATACACAAGTTGTACAAAGAAATTTACATCCACTATAATCGTGGATAGAAATGGGGGATTAGTGTGAAAGCAGATGAGTTAACATATAAGGTTTTTCTCATTTGGTATTTTATTGGAATTGTGCTATTAAGCTTTGACCTTATTCCTTCTTATTTAGAATGGGCAAATGTTGTTTTCCTTGTGTTAGCGGGAGTTATTGGAGGAATTTATTTTATTAAAACATTTGGTACACTAACCGGACTAACGATCAGTCTACTAGTTGTCGGATTATCCATATTTGCGGAGCATCTTGGGGTCGAGTATGGACTTCTATTTGGTGACTATTATTATACTAGTGACTTTGGACCACAATTACTTGGTGTTCCAATTGCCATAGGATTTGCATGGTTAATGGTCATTGCTGGATCACATGCTATTTCTATTGTCTTAACAGGTACAAATCAATTTATCTCTTATACTCTAATTGGTTCATTGCTGGCTGTTTTAATTGATTTAATTATTGACCCTGTTGCATTTGAAGTGAAGCAATATTGGGTATGGAATGCTGAAAGCTTTTATTACAATATCCCCATCTCAAATTTTATCGGATGGTTTGTTGTAGCATTTCTTCTTCACTCTATTATTTTTATCATCACCATAAAATCAAAGCTATCCATATCGGAATGGCACTCAAGAATTGTACTAGTTTTTTTCCTTGTTATAGGCATGTTTGTCTTTCTTGCTTTGATTCATGGTCTATGGCTCGGAGTCATTTTAACAAGTCTTCTTTCTTATCTAACATTTATGTTTTACATGAGAAAAAGAAGCGAATTGAAATGAGGAAAAAAGAATGATTAAGGCAAATAAAAAGGCTTGGTTTCAAGCAATGTTTCACCTTTATAATCAACAGCTTCTTAGAAGATATTTTAAAGGAATATATGTTTCTTCTAGTCTTTCTTTTCCTACACCAGCTATCATTTGTCTAAATCATAGCTCATGGTGGGATGCGCTTGTTTTATTTCATTTAAACCGTACTTACCTTAAAACTGATCTCTATGTGATGATGCACGAAAAAGGGATAAGGCAATATCCCTTTTTTCGTAAGCTTGGTGCTTTCTCAGTTAACCGGGATCACCCAAAAGATATTCTCTACAGTTTGAAATACAGTGAAACACTGCTAGACCAAGGAAAAACTGTCGGCCTTTTCCCACAGGGTGATGAGTTTCATTTAGAAACAAGACCGCTCACCTTCCTACCAGGAGCAATTGCGTTACAAGATAAGCGACCTTCAGTTCCAATCCTGCCAATAAGCTTTTACTACTCATTTGGACATTCAAAAAAGCAGGAGATTTATATTGTAATAGGAGAACCTATCCATTCTTTAGCTCTTACTGGAAAAACACGTAAAGAGAGAAATAAGGAGTTTGAAGATAGATTCACATCACAACTGAATTTACTAAAAAACAAGGTCGTACATGAACAAACGAGCTTCTTTCGTCAGATACTGTAGATAGGATTGTGATTATGCTATGAAGAAAGTCGTCATCATTGGAGCAGGTTTAGGGGGATTAGCTGCTAGCATTTCTTTAGCCGCAAAAGGACATAAAGTACAAATTATAGAAAAAAACAATCATTGTGGCGGAAAATTACTGCCTTATAAACTAGGCTCACATCAGTTTGACTTTGGGCCAAATACAATCACCATGCCCCATATATTTAAACGTGTTTTTGAAATAGCTGGTGAGAAATCGGAAAATTACCTTACCTTTCAAAAACTTCCGATTCATACTCGTAATGTTTTAAGCAACGGACAAATATTAGACTTTACCCATGATCATACACATATGAAGGAGCAGCTAGCTCAGATTGATCTCTTTGGTGCACAACACTATCATTCATTTATTAAAGAAATAACTAGACTTTACTCATTATCAGAGAAGCACTTCTTTTATAGAACATTTCAATCATGGTCAGATTATGTGTCTCCAACACTTGCTTCTGCTCTATTAAGAGTGCGGCCGTTCGAGTCACTTCACCACTTTTTCAGTCGTTATTTTAGGAAAAATGAAGTGATTGAAGCATTTTCTCGATACGCAACTTATATTGGCTCCTCACCATATGAGAGTCCAGCAACGTTTGCCATGATTGCCTATTTGGAGCTTGTGCAAGGTGTTTATTTTATTCAAGGTGGCAATGTTCAATTAGCTGAAAGCTATGAACAACTCGCTAAGAAGCTAGGAGTTGAAATCACCTTAAATACAACTGTAACAAAGTTAAACGTTGAGAATAATAAAGTGACTTCTATTCTATTAGCAGACAGTGAAGCCATTTCCGCTGATGAAGTGATCATGAATGCAGATCTTTTAAAGGCTTATCCTGAATTAGTAGAGAAGCAATATCGTCCAAACTTTTCAGAATTGAAACGGAATCGCTATGAGCCATCTATTTCGGCATTTGTTATTTTAGCAGGCTTATCCATTCGGCATTCACAGCTTCTTCATCACAATGTCTTTTTTTCAAATCAATATAAAGAGGAGTTTCAAGAGCTGTTTAAAGGACAAAAGTATAGTAAAAACCCATCTATTTATATAAGTAACAGCTCGTATACAGACCCTGAACGATCACCAGACGGAGATAATTTATTTATCTTAGTCAACGCCCCTGCATTAGGCAGAAATGGAGAAATAGGAATGAATCCACATGAATATAAAGAACATATCTATTCCCAATTGGAGGAAAAGGGCCTTTCTATTAAAAAACATCTTGTACAAGAGCAGATTATCACACCAAAAGACATTTCAACTAAGTTTGGTGCCTACCGCGGGTCATTATATGGGCTATCAAGTAATAAACGGAAAGATGCTTTTTTAAGACCTAGCAATTTTTCAAAAGATATTCGTAATTTATCCTTTGTTGGCGGTAGTACCCATCCTGGAGGAGGGTCTCCGATGGTTGTAATTAGTGGGTTAAATGTAGCTGAAGTTTTGGCAAAGAGGTTGTAAATTGATATTGAAATTCGGCAAAACGTGTGGGTTGATAGAGGACAAGGCCAAGTAGATAGAATACCCCCAAAATAGACCAAATTTAATAAGGGACAGCCTATTTCTAGCGCTGCCCTCTCTCTATTACCCTTATATCCCCGAAAGAATAGTGGTTTTTTCTTTATTCGTGACAAATTGTTTCTCCGAAAAGACTCGATATCCGTGATCTCTAACTTTATTTAAAATCTCACGATAAAGTAGTGCCGATGCTTTAACTGGAGTACGAGAGGCAATTGGGTAAAGATGCATTGTTTCTAGTGCCTTAGAATAGTATATCTCAGCTTCCTGCGCCATATGCTCCCACAACTGAATAAAATCTGAATTAATAATCCCATGCTGAAGTTCAAGATGGGAATAGTGATATTTCAGCAATAATTCCTTCGGGATATAAACACGGTCACGTTGTAAATCTTCTCCAATGTCACGTAGAATATTGGTAATTTGCATACCTAAGCCAAGTGAAATGGCACCATCTTTCAGTGCTACTTTTTCTTTTGGAGCCAAAATGGGTAACAGCATGAGCCCTACTGTACTAGCAACATGATAGGAATAATCAAGCACCTCATCCATCGTTTCATAGCGTGTTTTGATTAAATCCATTCCCTGTCCCTTCAGCATGTCGAAAAACGGTTTTTCATCTAGTTGATACTGGGAGAAAGCATCTTTTAGAGCCATCCACATAAATTGATGATTCAGCGGCAATACTCCATTTAAAAACAATGTAAACTCTTGTTCAAAATTTTCCAGTTCCTCATGTGGAGAACTTCCTTCATCAACGATATCATCAACAAGCCGACAGAACGCATAAACAGCCCACACCGCTTTCCGCTTTTTTTCAGGAAGCAAAGAAAATGCCTTATAAAACGTTTTTGAGTGTTGCCTAATCATCTCCTCACATTGCCTATACGCAATCTCTAAATTGTCCATTCTTTCTCCCTCCGTTCCGCGTCATGTAATAATTGATCAACCATAAGCTTTGCACCTTGCATCACAATTGGTATGCCTCCACCCGGATGAACGGATGCTCCAACGGCATATACATTTTCATATTTAGAAGGTCTTGCCTGAGGGCGAAACACACCTGATTGAAAAAGAAGTGGTGCAATGCCAAAGCTTCCCCCTTGAAAAATCCCTTCACTTTCTGCATCATTTGGTGTTCGCACCTTTTTCCAAACAATATGCTGTCGTAAATTTGGATACCCTCTTTTTTCTAATGAATCAATAATTCCCTCAATAAACGATTGTTTAGTAGACCATTCAATATGAGAACCCGCTGGTACTGGAACTAAAACATACAACACCCCTTTTCCTTCTGGAGCAAGAGTAGTATCAATTACTGAAGGATGAAAAGTATAGAATGCGGGGTCAGTAGGTACAACTTTTTGTTCGAACACTTCACTCATATGGTTTGAAAAATCTTTCCCCATAAAAAACTGATGGACGGGTGTATTTTCATAGATTTTATCTAATCCAAAATAAAGCAATAAACAGCTTGATGAAGGAGTATAGCTTCTTTGAGTAGACTTAGAAGGATCGAGTAGTGTTGATATAACAGGATAATCTCCGTTTAAGATAACCGAATCTGCTTTTATCCACTGCCCGTTCACATTCACCCCTGTTGCCCGATTTCTGGTAAATGTAAGAGACGTTACCTCAGAATTTAAGAAAACCTCTATTCCTCTCTTCTCAATTTCTCTACTCAATACATCTACTAAACTCGCATAACCGCCTTTTAAATAATAAATTCCATGTTTATGCTCACTGTATGAAATAAGCGAATAAAGAGCCGGTGATTCGTATGGGTTTCCGCCTATATAGAGTGATTGCAAAGAATACGCCAATCTTAGATTTTCTTCTTTAAAGTATGTTTTAAGAGATTGATAAACAGAGCGATATGCTTTAAGTTTTAATAATGTTTTTATATTTTGTTTTGACCAAAAATCCTTTTTCTGGACAAAGGAACGTTTGATGAAACGGTCCATTCCTAGTTTGAAATGTACATCCATATCTTTCATAAAGTTTAGGTACCCAGCTTGTTCCTCTGGGTATAATCTTCTTAGTTCATTAAGCTGCTTAGTCTGATCTGAATATTTTTCATACGTTGCTCCATCGTGAAAATGAATTTTGTATAAGGGATCAATCCTAACTAATTCATAATCATCACTAGTAATACCCGCTTCGTTTAACAACTCTGTTATCATCTCAGGCAGCAGTACAATCGTTGGTCCCTCATCAATTTTGTAGTCATCTTGCTCAATAAAAGCCAACCTGCCACCTAGACGATCTCGTTTTTCAACGATCATTACGTCAATTCCATTTTGATGCAAAAGCAGAGCGGATAGTAAGCCGCCAATTCCTCCACCAACAATAACGGTTTTCATCTTACATCCCTCACTTCTCCTGTTTGTAGATATATCGAATTCGGCTGTTTCTTATATTGGTTGTTTATTGCCTTCGTCGTGATACGTGCTGATTCGAGAATCGTCGGAAGCCCACTACCAGGATGGGTACCTCCCCCAACTAACCAGCAATTTTTTAACTCTTCAAATTCATTATGTGGCCGCAAGACCATCATTTGAGAAAGTTGATGTCCTAAGTTAAATGTTGCCCCTTTATAGACAAATAGGTCTTCTTCCCAATTCTTAGGAGTGATGATTTTTTCAACTTCAATATGTTCTTCTATGTTTTTAAACATTGTTTTTTCTTGTAATGTTTTTAATACAAGATCTCTGAATCTATGTTTTTCTTTCTCCCAATCTAGTTGACTAAAATTACTTGGTACCGGAGCCAGGATATATAGTGCTGAATGTCCCTCCGGAGCAAGAGTTGGATCTGTGACACTAGCATTCTGAACATAAATGGATGGATCTTCAGGCATTAAGTGAGTTTTCGTAATTTCTTCAACATTTTTCTTATAATCCTGAGCAAACACAATCGTATGATGTGGGAGATCGTATTGCTTGTTTACGCCAAGATAGATCATGAATGTTGAACATGAAAATTTCTTTTTCTGAAGTTTTTTCTTTGAATACTTTTTCAATACACCTTCATCCACCAAGTTTGTCATTACATGGGCAAAATCACCGTTAATGATCACTTCATCAGCAAAAACTTTTCGTCCATCCTCAAGCTGAACGCCTTTTACTGTTTTTCCGTCCAATACTAACTTCTGCACTCCCTTGTTTAAGTGAATTTGCCCCCCAAGCTCTTCAAATGCCTTTGCCATTGCCTTTGAAAGCTGATTCACTCCTCCCTTTGGGTGGTAAATTCCATACTCATGCTCCATATATGAAAGAATGGAAAAAGCTCCGGGGCATTCCCATGGTGACATGCCTAGATATTTAGATTGAAAAGTAAATGCAAGCTTTACACGTTCATCTTTAAAATATTTTGAAAGGACTTCATATAAACTTTTAGAGACAGTGAGCTGAGGCAACGCCTTAATGACACGCCATCTAAAATAATGATAAAATCTATCCATTTTACTTTGTAAGATAGGTGTGAGGGCATTCATTTTATTTCTTGTTTCATTCATAAATTTTAGGTAGCCATTTCCTTCACCTTGAGAAAGTTGATTTAGCCTCTTTATCATTTCATCTTGATTTCTTGTCATATTAATTGTGGCATCATCGAAAATTAGTTGATACATTTCCTTTAGTTCAATAAGTTCAACATAGTCATGAAGGTTTTTTCCTACCGTTTGAAAAATTTCTTCCGCGATATGAACCATGCTTAAAAATGTAGGGCCCATATCAAATGTATAGCCTTTTTCTTGGATTGAAGAGTTTCGACCACCTATATACGATTGTTTTTCATACAAATGAACTTCATGCCCCTTGCTTGCCAGAAGCATGGCTGATGCTAATCCACCAGGTCCAGCTCCAATAACAACCATTTTCGTCATGATGACGCCTCCTATTTAAATGTACATTTATTATACAAAAATTATACACACTTAAAATATGAAACTCAAATTAGAATGCTCTGCAATTTTAAAGATTTAGAGAAGCTTGGATTATTCTAAGCCCTCTCCTATATGATGATTCATAAAAATCTTATATTTAAATAAAACAAAAGGAACTGCCCCTTACCGAGCAGTTCCTCTTACGTTCCTATCTTTCATCAATATCAATTGAATAGCTGTCAAACCAAACATGAATTTGTGCTAAATGTGCAAGAAGCTGTGGACCTGACATTAATTGGCCGAACCAAGGGACTTGGAATGCTTTCCCCTCTGTTTCGATAATATCATTGAGCTTTTGTTTATTTAACAACTCATGTAAAATCGAATCTTTTTGACTTACTAAAGATTTCAGCCAGTTTGTTACTAATCTTGTATACTCTGGATTATGTGTTTTTGGATAAGGACTTTTCTTACGATATAGAACCTCATTAGGAAGAAGTCCCTCCAACGCTTTTCGTAAAATCCCTTTTTCACGATCGCCATGCATTTTTACTTCCCAAGGAATATTCCACACATACTCAACAAGACGATGATCAGCAAATGGAACACGAACCTCTAAGCTAGCACCCATACTCATTCGATCTTTACGGTCTAAGAGATTCGCCATAAACCAATGCATATTTAAGTAGAATAGCTGACGTCTTTGGGCTTCAATCTCTGATTCACCTTCAAGCAGTGGTGTCTCGTCAACTGTTTCTTGATAGCGAGCTTGCACATAATCATGTAGTTTTAATTTATCCTGCCATTCAGGCTTTAATAAAGAAACTCGCTCATCTGTTGAACGCATCCATGGAAATGCTGAACTTGCTAAATCCTCAGGGCGATGGAACCAAGGATACCCTCCAAAAATTTCATCCGCACATTCACCTGACAAACCAACCACAAAGTCTTTTTTTATTTCACGGCAGAACCACAATAAAGATGAATCCACATCTGCCATACCAGGCAAGTCACGAACAGAAGTTGCTTCAATAAGATGATCAACTAATTCCTGTTGTGTAATCACACAGCGATGGTGGTGTGTGTTAAATGTTTCACTCATTTTCTCAATCCAAGGCCCATCTGAGTTTGGTTGAAACTCATTAGCTTTAAAGAATTTATCATTATCTTCATAATCAATGGAATAAGTATGAAGTTGCCCTTTTCCTTCCTGTTTATAATGCTCTGCAGCAACAGCTGTAATCGCACTCGAGTCAACTCCGCCTGAAAGGAACGTACATAATGGAACATCTGATACTAATTGACGTTTAACAGCATCTGTAAATAAAAATCTAACCTTATCAGCTGTTTCTTCAACAGAATCCTCATGTGGTTTGCTTTCTACATCCCAATAACGCCACTTCTTTAAGCCATTTTTTGTATAAACTAAGGCATGAGCAGGACGCAGTTCATCAATTCCTTTAAAAACGCCAACACCCGGAGTCCTCGAAGGTCCAACCCCAAATATTTCAGAAAGACCTGTTTTATCAAGTTTAGCCGAAACAGAAGGATGAGCTAGAATTGCTTTAAGCTCTGACGCAAATAGGATAGATCCGTTCTCTTCTTTATAAAATAAAGGTTTAACTCCTAGGCGATCTCTACCAATAAATAATTTTTCTTTCTTTGAATCCCAAACCGCAAAAGCAAATATTCCGTTTAAACGATGTACGCATTCTTCCTCCCATTCAATATAAGATTGAAGCAGAACTTCTGTATCAGAATGCCCTTTAAAGGTATATCCTCTTGAAAGAAGTTCTTTTCTAATGTCCTCAGTATTGTAAAGCTCACCGTTATAGCAAATCGTATAAGAGTTTCCTTCTTTAGTCCGCGTCATTGGTTGAATACCACCGGCAGGGTCAACTACCACTAAACGTTTATGACCAAATTGCACATGATCTTCTCCCCAAATGTTCGTGTCATCTGGTCCTCGTTTTGCTAACGTTTCTGCCATTTTCTTAATCGTTTCTTGCTCAGTGCGTATATTTCCTTTAAAGTTTACCCAGCCTGTTATTCCGCACATGAAAGCTTCATCTCCCTCATCTATATTATGATCTCATACACACCAACGTCTGTGACCTTAATAGGTGTAGACATTGTATGCCCAATTCTTCAAATGTTGAATTGTCCCAAGTAAAATGCAGAAATGCATAAACTTCCTCATTTTTGTCAAAAACGATGATATCAACGTTTTTCAATACAACAAGTGTAAACACGATTTGGAGGTAAAATGCTATGTTTCCAATTAAACGAACAGACTTACTATTAAATCAAAAACGTTCGTATTTAACTGGACTGATCGAAATTACAAATGATCAGTATGTCATTTATGATGATATGAGTGATGAGCTTCATTTATTAGATGAGATTCAAAATTCTCATCTAGAAATTTTAAATCCGTCCGGATGGACAACAGGTAGGTGGATAGGCTTAGGTAAGATCAAGACTGACATGGGAACGCTATCATTAAATCACGGTGATACAGTGCGGATAAGAAAAAAATTACCTTTAGCATTAGATGAAATGTTAAAGGAACTTCAAGATGAAACATTTGTCAGATTGATTAAACAATTAAACTCCCTTGGCTTTTCACCTTACGACTGTATTTATTCGTATAATCAATTATTATTTATGGAAAATCGCGTGAATAAAAAAGGGGTTTCTTTCTTTCAATTTGATAACGAAGATTCCATCTGCGCCATTCAACACCACTTTGAAAGAGGCATCCATTCAGGGGATCGATTTGAAATAACAACAAGTTTAGGTGAAAGACGGCTTGTTTGTAGTAAGTTTTAGGAGATTACTTTAGTTAGAAGTATGTGTAAATAATGAGTTCTGTATGAGAAATGAAGACCGTTGATTCTTACTTTTAACCTTGCAATGGTCTTCATCTCTTGTATGAAGACCTTTTCTTCTTGCTTTCGACCTTGCAATGGTCTTCATCTCTTGTATGAAGACCATTTCTTCAATCAACTTAGTAATATAAACGAAACAAAAAAAACTGTAGACAGCTCGATGATCACACGAGACTACCTACAGTCTAGCCTTTTATCCTCTACTTTTTAAGAAAAACTCCAAATTCCTAAAGGAAGGCGCATTCCTAATACAATTGTTAAAAGTAGAACAATTACGAATTGAATCCAGAAAACTCTTGTTGGTTTTCCCTTTTTCAATCTTACAAGAACCATCTCCATTGCACCGATTGTCCAGATACCTAAAACAATTTTCCCTATGTATTCTCCATCTAATTGATACACACCAGTAACAAGAATAACACCTGTAATAACAATTAAAATGTAAAACAAGCGTAAAACCATATGAACAATTTTAGAAGGTTTTTCTTTTCCTGACTTAAATAAAGAATGTGCAACGAAGAAAAGAATAATCGCTACAACCCATGTAGTAATGTGTGCATGTGTCATCATTTTTCCTCCTTAGTTAAAGACAACCCTATTTTAGCATGATTTATAATGAATATTAAAGAAAGAGCTGTAAACATTCATTATCTTGTGTCTTTTTTTTGAAAACGCTGGTATTAATAAAAAAAGAAGCCCTATGACCGGCTCCCCTTTCCCTGTACTATCCCATTATTCTATTTCTCAATATCCCAATACCTTCAACTTCAATTTCTACTACATCTCCAGGCATCAGAAACTTTGGAGGGTTAAATCCTTTTCCCACTCCAGCAGGGGGGTTCCAGTTGCTATGATATCCCCCGGCTCAAGCGTTGTTCCTTGAGAGAGAGTTGAGATAATGTGCTCAATTGTAAAAATCATATCTTTCGTATGTCCATCTTGTCTAACTTCATTATTCACTTTTGTTTTAATGCTTAAATCATAGGGATCTTTTATAGCGGATTTATGTACTAAATATGGTCCCATTGGACAGGAAGTGTCTAAACTTTTTCCGATTAAAAATTGTTTGTGCTGTGATTGAAGATTTCGAGCAGTAACATCGTTTACAATTGTATAGCCAAACACATAATCCATTGCATCTTCTTCTTTGATTTGTTTTCCTTTTTTACCGATAACAACAGCAAGCTCACCTTCATAATCGAGTTCACGTGTAATATGTAGATGCGGATCAATTTCATCATCATGACCGATTATAGATGTTGGAGCTTTTGAAAACATCATAACATGCTTTGGTATGTCTTCCTCGCCTCCCATTTCAATCGCGTGTTCTCGGTAGTTCTTTCCTACACAAAATATATTTTTTGTTGGTCTTGGTATAGGGGCTTGTATTTTAACATCCGAAAATGAATATACATATCCTTCATGTCCTTCAGCATTCCTTATTTTATCAACAATTTGGAGTACATCTTGAACAAACTTTTCGCCCAAAGTCACGCATTCCAAAAGTGATCTTGGAAATGAAGTTATTTCAAAAATTTCTTGTTCCGCTTTGTTTAAATCAATAATTTTCTCCCCGTGTAACAATCCAATAAAAGGTTCGCTATGTATTGTAGCTAATACAAATTTCATACAAATCCTCCACATCTATAGAATCAATAAAAAAGGCTTTTAGTATTTGCCATTACTCTTTCAATTATGTTTTTTAGTTGATAATAATGATATATTCGCTAAGGAGTCCAAGATCTCCTTTAAAAAGACAGGAGTTGTTTCATGATGATACAAGGCGCCATCATATTTCCAAGGGCTTGGGCTCAGATAATATTATTGTAAGACCTTCTTTTAAAAAAAACAAAATTTAAAGCTAAATCTGTTGCTTCTTGTAGAATTTTGTATTCTTTTTTGTTATTTTAGCGAATCTAAGTTTTATAAGATAATCCGTTGTATAATAGGCATGTCCTAAATGACACTTGGTTACATTTCGATCGACAAAATCTTAAATCTAGGATGGCGAAAAACATGTTCACTAATGAAATTGAAATCAAAAGAAAGCACTTAATCAAAACAGCAAAAAAATATGGAATGAATTCTGACCAAACCATTCAATGCAGCCAAGAGCTTGATATGCTCTTATTACAAGAAATCCTCGGGAGTAATAAACATCTAATTGAAGATGATAAACAAGTGAAAGAATACTTATAAACTTAACAATAGGTTCTCCTCACTTACTCTACTTATCATTTACCTCAAAACTACTTTAAATCCAAGCTTTGTTTTTCCGCGTTTATCACACTTTTTCGCATTTCTAACATACTGTATAGAAAAAGCTAATTGATGTGCTTTGTTTTATAACACTAACAAAGGATGTTTGACTATGCCAGCTATTGTAGGTGCCTTTAAAGTAAATAGTGTAGGAACAAGCAGCATTGTTCATGTTGGAGATGTTATTACCATTTCTCCTTACAGCGAGGTTAAAACATATGCGGGTGCTGGTTCCTTTAACACAGGTGATGGTCTTAACATTTACAATCAAAATTCTGTTACCAATACGTATGATAATGATGTTGTTGACCAACCGATGGCAGGAAACTTATAAGTTTGGGAGAAAGAGTGTCTTCTCTGGAACTTGCTGTACTCCTGCCTTTTGTTTATTTGATCTTACAAAAGGGGGACATTAAGGGTGAATTTCTATATAAACCAAACGATCTGCATAAATTACTTGCGGGTAGGCTCTGTAAACAATTCTTCTGTTCTGCAAATCGGTAGTGCAGGAATGATAAAGCCCCTATCAAATCTTTATAATACTGGTGGATTTTTTCAAGAAGCACCTCAAATTCTAACCGAAACTCCAACAGGTGTTGCAGAGGAGGCTTCTGAGGGACCTCTTGTTCCTCTTTCTTCTCCAACAGCATAATTTTAATAGGCTATCACCCATTTTATTTTATTGCATAGATTGTTAGTAACAACTTTTGAGCGAACAAAAGGTGGGTGAATAGCTTTGTACTATCATGAGATGACTAAATACCTCCAGCAGCTTCATCATTATGTTCAGCAGCAAGATAAAAAGATTCAACAACTTACTCAACTTATAAATGATTTACGGGCCGATATGGACTACTTAAAAAAGCAACCTATCACAAATATTGAAAGAATTGAATATAAATTTGATCAGCTAAAGGTTGAACAGTTAGACGGGACACTAAATATTGGTCTCAACCCGACTGATCCAGAGCAGATAGATAACTTTGAGGTTCAACAAAAGGGAATAAACGTAAATGGTGTTCAACAACAACTTCGAGATCAACTAATGAAGCAATGCAGCCAAGATATTAACCATTTTCTAAATCAAGACTGTGCTCATTATATACAGCAGGCAGAAAAACAATATGAATTAACTCTCGATGACCCTCATCGCAGACATATTATTGAAGACATTAGAAAACAAATTGATAGCAGAATACAATATTACATTAATGCTCAGCCTCTTACTGAACAAGACTCGTTACTAAATAAAAAACAGGAAATTTTCGAATTGGTGAAGAAAGATGTTGAAAATTCAATTATGCACTTTTTGCAACATTTGCCAAAAAATTCTCCATAAAGGAGTGAAGAACGATGAATTTTACTGTAGTTAATAAAGATATCCAGGTGGGAGCTATTAAAGTTATTGGGGTATCTAGCTCATCTGTTTTTTTAATAGGTGATACTCAAACCATTGCTCTTTCTTCTGTCTTTGATACCCCACCTGAGTCTTTAATTATCGGCCCATTAGTGCCGTTGGCGCCTCAATGATCAGTCGTAATAGTAACGTTGTAAGTGCCTATGTTAACTCAGTCGGGATCAGCTCTGTTTTTCAAATCGGTGATTCTGTTGAAATAACACCAAATGTAAAAGCACTTGCTGTTCAGCGGGAGGAAGAACGATTTTTTGGTTCAGAAGGAGACTTATCTGAGTATCCAATCTTTGAAGAAGAAATTCCTCAGCCTATTTTTTATGAAACTATCATAACAAACTTTTTTCATGAAAAGCCCGTAATATTTGTTCAACATGTGGATGTTACAGCCCTGTCCTCTTCAGCAGTATTTCAGATTGGCTCTACAAGGGATATTCGGGCAGTGTCACGAACAAAGCATATTCGCCAATTAAAGAGTTAACAATAAAAATAGCCAACTCCTACTCACTAACTTTGATAAACGATTAACACCTTAGTATTCAGTTGCATAAACTAAAGTACTAGGAAACTATAAAAAGGATGTTTTATATGCCAGCTATTGTCGGTCCAATTAAGATTAATGAAGTAGGCGGCGGAGTCGTTAACTTTGGGGATACGTTTTATCTTGCCCCAAAAAGCCAGTCAAAGAGTTCCTCAGGCTCTGGCGGAGGAAGCACAGGAGATTTCCACATTATTAATAATGGAATAAGTGGTACCAATTTAATTGATCCAGATGTAACAGATCAAAACATGTTGGCGAATAATTAATAGTAAGGCGGAAAAAAACACTTTTTCCGCCTTTTCATTATTGCGTCCTGTTGTTTTCTTTATGTATTAATCGAAAATTCCACAAAAAAAGACTGCCCATATTCCCGGACAGTCTTCTCTTTCTAACGCCCCTTCTGCTTTCGTTCATTGGATTTTCTCGTAGGAACTAACTTATTAGAAGGTTGCTTTCTTATCCATTTAATAAAACTTTTGATTTTATCATCCTGTTTTAAGTCCTCAATGGTTGAAAGCCTAGCTGCTAATTCTTCATTTGTATATAAAGCATGAATTTGCTTGTGACATGCTATACAAAGCTTGGCAGTAGGCAAGAAGGTTCCACCCATTTCCTTAGGTGTAAGATGATGAATGGTTGTTTCAACTTCTTCTCTTTCACACAATTCACATGTCCCAATTTCTTTTTTCTTTCCCATCGCGACATCCCTTTGTTATCATATTGGCTCTGTGAAATGTGATTTCTTATGTGTTCATTAGTTAAACGAGACATATTCAACACTCCACACCCAAACTATTAAAGCGATTCTAAATAAACAGACGTTCCTTTACCAGATGGTTCAGCAGGCTCTACAATTAGTTTCCGTGGCAGTCTTGCTCTTAGCTCTTGCACGTGGCTAATAACTCCAACTGATAAATTTTGTGATTGCAATTTTTCTAGAGCCGTTATGACTGTATCGAGCAGCTCAATGTCTAACGTTCCGAACCCTTCATCTAAGAAGAAAAATTGAAGCGGGTATTCACCACGAAGTTGAATTTGTGTTGATAGCGATAAGGCAAGTGCAAGTGAGGTTAAGAACGTTTCCCCTCCTGATAATGTGGAAACAGGTCTTCTTACTCCACCGTTTGCATCATCTCTCATAATAAATCCACCTTGTGAATCAACTTCAATCGCATAGCGACCACGCGTTAACATTGAAAGTCTTTCAGATGCATCACGACTTACTTGCTGCAGCTGCTCCTCTGCAACATATTCAACAAAGCTGTTTCCTTTAAAAACAGATTGAAGTTTTTCTAGTTTTCCCAACAAATCATCAAGTTCTTTTTGTTGGTTTTCTATGACTACGAAGCGCTCGTGCTTCTCTAAAAGCACCTGCAGGCCATTTGTAGCCGCCCCCTTGCTGGCAACAGCATCCTCAACCTGCTGCTTCATCTCTACTTTGATTTGTTGAATAGTATTCCATTCTTCTTGAGAAATCTGCTGATTCCCCAGTTTTTCTTCAATTCGATTTAAGTCTGTGTTAAGCTGCTTCATTTTATCCAAGAAAGCTTCAATTTCAGCCTTTAGTTGTTGCCTTTTTTCTGCACCTAGTAGGGATGCTAGTGTTTCTTCAATGGTTTTAAACGAAGTATTTTCTTTTACTTGGGACCATTTTTGTTCTGATTCTTGAACTTGGTGTTTTGCTTGCTCATATGATCTTTCATGTGCTGCAAGCTCACTTTGCAATTGATGAAGCATATTAGATTCTTTTTGCCATCCTTGATACAGCTCATTTTCTTTTTCAGCTAATTGTTTAATCATCGCATTTGTTTCCGTGATTACAGTAGAAATTGATTTTTCCAAACCAACTTCTTTTAGCTTTTCCTGTTTTTCTTTTATAGAAAAATCACGATTCTTTAATAAGGCTTGAAGCTCAATCTGTTGTTCTTTTATATGACGATTGAATTCTTCCTGTTTTTTCACGATTTCTTCTTGTTCTTCTATGAAAGAAAAACTCTTTTGAATTCGTTCATTTAACTGCTCGAGTGCTTCATCTTTTTCAGAGATTTCTCTTTGTAACTGTTCAACATTTTCAATTGGAATTTGAGAGAAGGTCTCAGAGTAATGTTTTAAGCTTTTCTCGTACTTTTGTTTGTATTCATTGAGTTTATTTATCCATTCCTGGACATCATTATTTGCAGAGGAAATACTATCTTTACTTCTTACTCCCTCCTGCTGCAATTCTCGCAACTGTTTTACGTTCATTTCAAGAGATTGACGTAATAATATATAATCTTGATTTAGATTTTTAAACGCTAATTGAAACGTTTGAAAACCTTGTTCTAATGAAATATTCGTATTTGGTGCAATCAGTTGCTCTACTGTAACTTCTTCTATTAGCTTTTTATCTTGTAAAAATAAAAAATCAGAAGTAAGCTGCTCAGATAAACCCTCTGCCTTTATTTTAAGTGAATGTGGCTCCTGATTTAATGACTGAAGCTGTTCAAACTGTTGCTTCATCACATCTAATTGCTTTTCGACTTCTTCATCATGATCTAAATCAGCATGTACAGGGCTCGGGTGGTAACACGATCCACAAACAGGACAAGGTGCTCCCTCTTTTAGCTCCTTGACGAGCGCAAAAGCCAACTTCTGATTTTTTGCCTTTTCCTCTTCTGCTACTTTTTCTTCTAACTTGTGTTTAGCTCCAGAAAGAAAGTGCTTATATTCCGTTTCCCTTTCCGAAATCAGAAAATATAGGGAGGTTAGTTCATTAAATTTATTTTCAAGATGTTTTTTATTAACGGACAATTGATCTGTAAGAGAATCGTATTTTTTCTTTTCACTAATTAATGCGTTGTTTTTTTTCTTTAGCAATTCATTCGTTTCTTCGAACTGCTGTTTACTTTGTTGAACATGTTGTTTTGCTTCTAAAGCGGCACGAACCTGATCTCTTTCTTTAGCAGAAACGGTTTTTGTTTTCTGCTCTTCTTGTAAAGTTTGTTGCTTTACTGCTGCTTTTTCAACTAATTGCTGTGCTTTTGTTAATAGTGATTGATGGTGCTCCTGCTGCTTTTGTAACTCTTCTTTTTTCTGTTTAAGTTCGTGAAGTATTGTTTGATCTCGTTTAAGCTCTTCTTCAACCTTTTGCAATTGTAATAGCTTTTCACGCTTTGCTACTAAAGCTGGTTCTTGTTCAGATTTTTCCTTTCGAATTGCCTCGTAAGCTCGGCTGCTCGTTTCATATTGCTGCTTCATTTTCTCTACATTTTTCTTCGCAGCCTCAAGATTACCTTCTGCCTGAACTTTTTCTTGTTTACGAGCTTGTAAAGCCTCTGCATACGGTCTTAAGGCTTCTGCTTCCTCAGCCGTTTTCACCTGTTGTTGTAAAGATTGAATCTGTTCTTCATCTTTTTTGACTGATGCTTTTTCCTTTTCTAGTTCTAGCCTTTGCTGTTGTAATTGCCAAGTTGCTTGTTTTCGTTCATAGTCCTTTGTTACACTTTCAAGCTCTTTTTGACGCTTTTCAAGTAAAACTTCTGCTTCTTTTACTTGCTTCTTCGCTTCTTTAACAGCTTCTGCCGATGCATCACCTAAACCAGTTTTCTCTGCTTCTAATTCATTACGAGTAATTCTTGCAGTTACTAAACGTCGCTTGAGCTTCTTCAAGAGCTGATCACCGTATTGCTCTAAGTGAAATAAACGTTGTAGCATTTGTCTTCTTTCTGCACCTTTTAAAGAAAGAAATTCAGCAAATTTCCCTTGTGGAAGAACTACAGCACGGGTAAAGTCATCGATTGTAAGACCTAATAATCCATAGATTTTGTCATTTACATCAACTGCTTTATCCGCTAAAACAACATGCTCTTCTCCTTCCTCAATTAAACGACAGATCGCTGTTTTCACCCTAATATCGTCTGTTCGTTTAAACACCCGTTCCACAACATATCTTTTCTTTGACGAGGCATTTTCAAGTTCAAAGGTAAACGAAACAGAAAGCTGGTCTTCAGCATGATTTAAAATTCCATGTGTGTTGTTCATCGCACGTTCTACTTTTCCATATAAAGCAAGAGTCATAGCATCCAGAATTGACGACTTACCGCTTCCTGTTGGCCCAAAGATTCCAAAGATCCCGCCATCACAAAGGGCATCAAAATCAATCGTCTGTTTTTCTCTGAAGCTATGCAATCCAGAAACAGTTAAAGTAATAGGCTTCATGCTTCATCACCTTCCTCTTGCTCCTCATCCTGCTGAACAAGTTCTAAAAATAACCGAACAAGTTCCTCTTCCGGTTTTGCTCCACCTGTTTGTTTTTCGTAAAACTGTGAAAACAATTGGTCAATTGGGAGATTTGATTGTCTTGTTGCCGCAACCTCCAGCTCAGCTTGGAACACAGGACGGATATGAATAAAGCCTGGATGCCATTTACGAAGGCGATGGATTTCCTCAATTGAAAGAGTACTAGTTAAATGAATTTCTAAATCAATCCATGCATGATGATCTTTTCCTTCATCAAGCCAACTATGAACCTGACTAATTCCCTCTGTTGCTTTCCATTTCACCAAAGGTTTACCAGATGATAATGGAATCTCCTTCATCACAACAGGTTGATTTGGTTCAGCATCTAAAATCGTGACAGATTTTGCATAGCCGATTTCTGAAAAGCTATACGCAAGCGGTGAACCGGAGTATCTAGTTAATGTGCTCGCACGCTTAATATTTTGTGGTCGGTGTAAATGACCCAATGCAACATACTGAGCAGCCTCCGGCATACTTGTTGCTGCAACCGTATAAGCTCCACCAACTTCAATTGGACGTTCAGAATCTGTTGAACTTCCTCCTGCAACATGAATATGACTCATCGCAATATTTACTGTGTTCTTTTGAAATTGTTTACTCATAATCGAAAAAAGATCACGTATACGTTCATCATATTTATTTCGCAGCAGCACTTCATCATGCTCCTGTGATAATACTTGTTCAAGTCTTGCTTCTGAAGGATATGCCAGTGCAGCGACCATCATTTGCTCACCAGCACTCGGGATATCTAATGTAATCAATTCAGTTGTTGGATAACCAATTAAATGGATGGAATGGTTTCCAGCTAAAGGTGATGCTGCAGATAAGCGGTCAGGGTTGTCATGATTTCCTGCAATCACAACGATTGGACGTTTACCATGATCTGATAATCTAGAAAGGCCTTCGTAAAACAGTTGCTCCGCTGCAGCTGGTGGGTTAACCGTATCAAATGCATCACCAGCCATTAATATGGCGTCTACTTTTTCTTCTTCAACAATTCGTACAAGCTCATCAATAAAATCTGCCTGTTCAGCTAATCGACTACGACCTTCTAGTGCTCGTCCAAGGTGCCAATCTGCCGTATGCAAAATACGCATCTTTTCATCATCCTTTCTTAGCTCACTTACACATAGTCAATAGAATGCAATCGATGAAGAATCACCGATTGCATCTTTTTACATTTTTATGAGATGTCCTCCATCAAAGAAAAATAAATATTTTTCCTGTAAAGGACGGTGAATTATGTTTTCAATTGCTTTTGTATATAAATCAATTTGAACACGATATCGATCACTTAATATGTTTTCAAGCTCATCTTTTTCAGCTGTTATTCGACCTTGTATTGTATCAGTTTTGTAATCTAACAAAACAGTACCTTGTTCATCTTCAAATAAACAATCGATTACCCCTTGAACTAAAATTGGTTCATCCTTCAAATTCTCATCAAGATGATCTGCCTCTAACGCATAACTAAATGGAATCTCACGATAAACATTGTTTGCATTTTGCAATCTTAGACCGATATCTGATGAGAAAAAAGCAACAATTTGCTCGATGTTTATCACTTTAGCCAAATCTTCTGTAAGAATTTCCTTAGTAACAAGCTCTTCAACTTTCTTTGTAACTTCAGCTTTAGTTACTTTTTCAGTTAAAGGAATGTGCTGCATCACAGCATGCATGGCAGTTCCTCGCTCAGCAGGTGATATCGACTTGCTTTGCATAAAGCTTGGTCGATTATATAGCAAAGATTGAGAGGTTTGCTTCATAATGAATTGCTGATCACTATACTCATCTGTAACCTCCCGTTGTCTTTTTAACTCTGTAACAGATTGCTTTGAACGGCTTTTTGTTGCTTGTTGGAATGGATACGACCAAGAAAGCTGATCGATCACCACTTGTTTCTGCTCACTTTCTAGCATCACTGCTTCACCTTTTTGAATAGAAGTGAGCAATTCATCATTTCGTTCTTGATCCGCCTTGAATGATTCAACAAGCTCTTCACCTTTTACTTGTTGAATTGTCCATCGCGATGGGTGACTTGATATTTCTTCTGATAAACAAATTTGTCCATCACCTAACACAATACAATCCCTGTGGCGGATTAAGGCAGGACCAACCCAATCAAGGTAGCTTTTCGCTTTAGCGCGTTCAAAATCAGGTAATAGCCACTCTTGATGTGCCATGTGATTTCTCCAGTTTGTAATCGTTTTGTCCGGGTCCTTTAATGTTCCTAATAAATATAGCTTCTCTTTTGCACGAGTTAACGCAACATAAAGCACTCGCATTTCTTCAGCAAGAAGCTCCATTCTCATTTTTTTCTTTAGGGCAATATAAGGCAGTGTTGGGTAGCTTACTCGCAACTTAGGGTTAATCAGCTTTGTCCCAAATCCAAGCTCTTTATCAAGCAAATACTTTTTATTTAAATCCATCATATTAAATTGCTTGGAAAGCCCTGCAACAAACACGATCGGAAACTCTAACCCTTTACTGCTGTGAATTGTCATTAGCCTTACGACATCCTCTTGCTCTCCAAGCGCACGCGCTGCTCCTAGATCATCGCCGCGATCCTGCATACGTTCAATAAAACGTAAAAAGCGGAATAACCCTCTAAATGACGTTGCTTCATATTGACGGGCACGATCATATAGAGCACGGAGATTTGCTTGACGCTGTTTTCCACCAGGCATTCCTCCAACAAAATCAAAAAACTTTGTATCACGGTAAAGCTGCCATATTAAATCAGAAACCGACCCTTGTCTTGCTATATCTCGCCAGCCCTGCAAGAGATCAATGAAAGGGTGTAGTTTTTTATAAAGCTCTTCATACCTTGTATCGTTAGAAGCCAAAAAGGCTTTTACTGCATCATAAAACATTCCTTTATGATCAAACGTACGAATAATGGCCAATTCATTTTCGGATAACCCAACGACTGGTGAACGAAGTACTGCAGCTAACGGTATATCTTGATAGGGATTGTCAATGATCTTTAGAACGGATAGCATGATTGCTACTTCAGTTGCTTCAAAATAACCATCTGATAAGTTGGCATACACCGGAATTCCAGCTTGCTTAAATTCTTCCATAATTTGTGGCGCCCATGGCATAGAACGTAGAAGAATGACAACATCTCGATAACTAACAGGACGTGTCCCACCAATACCGCGATCATACACAGGAAATTGCTCGTCTATTAATGTCTTAATCTTACGCGCCATTAATCTTGCTTCAAGCTGAACTGTCTCCAACTCTTGTTCATCAAACACACCCTCGGTTTCTGTTTCACCCTCTTTATCTTGTTCCTCTACGCCACCTCGTTCGATTAGTAAAAGCTCTGTATTCATTTGATCATTTTCCGGATACGCGGCGCCAAGCTTTAATTCTGCGTCATCATCGTACACAATTTCCCCAACTGTTTCGCCCATAATTTGTTTAAATAAATAGTTCGTTCCATCTAACACTTCTGAGCGGCTTCGGAAGTTTTTTGATAAATCAATGCGCATTCCTGTAGACTCAGCTGCTTGTGTAAATCGCTTATACTTGCTTAAAAATAGAAACGGCTCTGCAAGACGGAAGCGATAGTAGGGTAAGAATCCAGCGCCTTGCTACATTTCTGCAGTAGGTTTCTAGAAACTCCCCCCCGAACCGTACGTACTCCTCTCAGAGTATACGGCTCTCCACTTACAAATATCTATCTTTATTTATGAATTTCAATATGACATTTTTTACATACAACCAATGTTTTTCGTTGTTTTGCAATCATCGCCCATTCCCAGTATTTCTTTCCTTTAAGATTCTTCACTTTGTTGACATGATGAATCTCAAATTTTGTGTCGGGATGATTTTCTCCACATAGTTCACATTGTTTTGCACCAACCGTTTTTCTAAGTCGTTTCTTCCTTGATATACATAAAGGTTAGGTTTTTCATCAATATCAAATTTGTAGCACTCTACTTTTTATCGAATCCGTCCTTATAGAAATACGCTATTTTTTCACCATGCTTTGTTTCGTACTTTACTCCCCAGTCCTTACCTTGGCTGTATTTCACTTTCATCTTAGCAACTGTGGACTTGTATTTATTCGCAAGTGTTTTTAAACAACTGTATTCCATGACGTATCGTAATTGCCACATTTTTTGATTGACGTTTTCCGCTAGGCAATAAAAATTATATAATCCACGGAGTTCGGCGTTATACGTTTCGATGATTTCTAAATCTGATAGACCAATTAATGCTGGTCTGTGAAGCATATCCCATTGCTTCGAATCTATATCTTTGACCATTTTCCGACTAATAATTACTTTTTCAATCGTTCCATTTGGAATTCGCAATTGTACATAGCCTCGATACTTTCGCTTGACCACACCATTTTTATCTTTTGCTGCGCTTAGGTCATGGCTAATTAAAATGTCATAGCCCAAAAATCTTGCTGGATTTGTACTATGTGTAATAAGCGTTTTTTCATCAGACATTTCTAGCTGAAGGTGTTCTTTTAGAAATTTCCCTGCACATTTTTTTAGTTGCTCACAATCTTCTTTACTGCCATTGACACCGATAATAAAATCATCAGCGTACCTCACGTATTTCATGCTCTTATAGCCTTCATTACTAGGCTCGTAATAGGGTAAGGTTAAAAGAAGCTTTTTGTTCTCTTTGTACTCTTTAATTAGAGTCTCGCGAAGTATTTCTTCGGTGGTCTCCTTAATTTTCTTCTTTAATCGTTGATTACGCATATCATATTTTCGGTATTCTGTATTTCGTTTACGTTTCTTAGGAGTTCCGATATCAAAGGATGGTTTCAATTCTTTTTCAATATACGAATCAAATTCGTTCAAATAGATATTCGCTAGTAAGGGGCTAATGATCCCGCCTTGTGGTGTTCCACTATAGGTGCTTTGGAATCTCCAATTTTCTACGAAACCTGCTTTTAGAAATTTCCACATAAGCCGAATGAATTTTTCATCGTTAATTCGCTTTCTCAAAATGTTGATAAGCGCTTGATGATTAATATTGTCAAAGAATCCTTTAATATCGCCTTCTATGAACCAGTTCACGCCCGAAAACGTATTTTTAATTTCGATTAAAGCGGTGTGACAACTTCTTTTTTCCCGAAACCCATGTGAGTGTTGTGAGAATGTTGGCTCGTAGATAGCTTCTAAAATCATGCGACAAACTTCTTGAACTATTCGATCTGTAAATGTTGGGATTCCTAATGGTCTTGTCTTACCGTTTTTCTTTGGGATATTTATTCTACGGACTGGCTTCGGTTGATAACTCTCATCTTTTAGTAAAGCAATAATTTCTTGTACCTTTTCCTCACCGAATCCATCAGCTGTTTCATCATCGATTCCTTTTGTTGCACTGCCTTTATTTTTGTATATCTTAGAATAAGCTTTTAGATAGAAATCTTCATTGTAAAGATTTCGGTATAAGCGGTCATATTGATAATTTTCTTTCGTTGCCTGCTTCGATAGATTGTATAATACAATATCTGAACTTTGCATAGAGCATTTCGCTCCCTTCTTCATTGTTTATACGTTGTAAGCTGCTCCCCTTCGCCATGTAATAGGCTTTCCCTATTTCGGACTACTACGGAAGCTCCGTTACCTTATTGGATTTTCAGTACCTTTGTACATAGCCAATTGGCGTTCCAACTTAGGTAATCCCCATTTAGTATATTGTATACAGGCTGTGATTCGTTGTCGGAAGGAACACTCATCCTTTTACTCAATCTTGAGACGCGTCCATTCTTTATTAATTCAGAAACTAGGTTTGTGCATCAATTTAGTACACTCTCCCATACTTCATCCCTCCATTTATAGGATAAAGTAAGAATGGATTCTAGGTTTCAAACGGTTTCCTAGACGGTTAGCATAGCCCCGCTCGGATTGTTCTTCAAGCAGTTTAGCCTTCTTCCTTATACGAATCTTTTATATCTCGCCATTCAGTCGTAACCTTTCCGTTTAGGTTAACTTATGACTTTAACCGACATGCTACACTCCCTTTTTGGTTTCCCGCCAAGATAAGTCGGCTGATATATAAACCGTTTCTGTAGTTTATTCACCGCCAAATGGTGAAATACACAATACCCTTATGGGCGCACGATGGATTGCTTTACATCTCCAACCATAAAGAGATTTCCTGTTGCTTCTTCGTCTTTTGTGACTAGCTTTAAAATCGATTCTTGAACAAGATTCGTATCTTGATACTCATCAACAAGAACCTCTACAAACTGTTGTTTATAATAAAGAGACGCTTCACTTGGTTTATCTCCATCCGTTTGCAGAATTTGTAAGCAATAATGCTCTAGATCAGCAAAATCGACAATTCCTTTTTCTTTTTTCATGCCTTCATAGCGATGGGCAAACTGCTGTACAAGTTCAACAAGCTTTTTGACAACAGGCTTTAAATGAACAAAATCCTGCATATAATGCTGAAGTGAACGAGAAAACAATTCATCACGTAATTGCTCTATTTGTTTTTTAACCGCGTTACGTAAAGCTGTTACTTGGTCTGTTAAACTCTTATCATATTGATCACCTTTGACGATCTTCGCACGTGACATTTTAAACTTTTTTAGTTGCTCGCCAAGTCCGTCCCAAGATTCCTTATGTGCGAGAATATCTGTAAGCTGCTTTAAGTCATCCTCTAGGTTTTCTGCACGTGGAGCAGGTCCAGCTGGTCTTTTCGTAAGCTCCATTGCTTGAAGAAGCTGCTCCCGAGCACCTGATAACTGCATTTCAATATCCTGCATTAAATAGTTCATAAACGGTAAAGAATTCATATCAAAGTCATCGTCAAGATCATACATTGCCGCAAGCTGCTCTAGCCAAATACTTGGTGTTGGATGTGACCTTGAAAAAAAGTAAAGCTCTCGAATTAAAGATTGTAGCTCAAGATCACTTCGATCAGATGTATAACGATCAACTAAATCAAAAAATTCTTCGTTATCTTCACGACTGTATTCTTCTTCAAATAGTTCATCAAGAACTTCATCAATTAAGAGCTGACCTTCTGTTGAATCAGCAATACGGAAGCTAGGATCAATATTAATTAAATAATAATATTTTCGTACAACCTGTAAACAGAACGAGTGTAGAGTTGAAATGGACGCTTTATTGAGTAAAGTAAGCTGTCTGCGTAAGTGTAGTGAAGATGGATTTTCTTTTAGTGCTTTTTCAAGTGCCTCACCAATACGATGCCTCATCTCAGCTGCAGAAGCATTTGTAAACGTAACAACCAATAATGAATCTACGTCTACAGGATTTTCTTTCGAAAGAATTTTACGAATAATTCGTTCAACTAAAACGGCTGTTTTTCCCGATCCAGCAGCAGCGGCAACTAATATGTCCTGGCCACTCGCAACAATCGCCTTCCATTGATCATCCGTCCATTGGCTGTTCTCAGGCTTTGCTATGATTTCACTCATCAACTCCAGCCTCCTCTCTCATTCGTTTTAACACCTCATCATTTTTTTCACTTTTTAAGATGCGGTAGTTATTTTCCTCTAACGATTCATCAAATTGACACACAGACTTATACTCACAATACGTACATGGCATTTTATCCTTAAGCTTATAGGGGCTTATATCGATTATTCCATCTGTGATATTCGTTCCAATTTTCTTGAACGTGGATCGCACATGATGGCGTAATAACTCAAATTCAGATTCACTCGCTATAGATGATGTGGAGCGGAATCCTCCATCCTTTTTCAAACCGGCTGCAATAATGTTTGAACTGCTTCCTTCGGTAAGAGAATGATCCATCAATTTCACTGCTTCCTCATCACCGAGTAAAAGTCCTTTCATTTTAAACTTCTTAAAAATTTCATCATCTAGCTTTTCTTCCGGTAAAAGAGATGAAGCCTGAATCATCGGATCATGAACATGGAAATATAATACCCCAGCCGGAGTAGCTTCAATTCCTAGCCACAGCTTTGAGTTCGAGATAATAACATCTAAATAGGTTAGCATTTGTAGCGCTAAACCATAATAAACCTCAGAAAGTTGAACATTTTTATCACTCGATTTATAATCAACGATTCGTAACAATACACCATTTGAACCTGTTGCTTTATCAACCCTATCAATTCTACCTGCAACCTCCATCGTACAGCCATTTGGCAATGTAAAACGAATTGGTGGTAGTTCCCCACCTTTACCAAACCCAAGCTCTAGGCCGACTGGTGCAAAGCCACTCGCCTTTGCGTGTTCACTAAGAATGGATGAAGCCCGTGCAAGAATTTTTTGTAGCTTTCGCTTAATATAATGATAACGATTTGAACTTAATAGGATTTCTTTTTGTAATCTTGGTGCAAGCTGCTCAACTGCATCATTAGAAAGTCGCTCACATTGATCCTTCGTTAACTCTTTCCAATCTAACTTTAATTGATGTAAGCGATCGGAAATCAGTTTCAAGGCAGAGTGGAACATTTGCCCTATATCAGGTGCCTCAAGCTTGAAAAACTGTCTTTCTCTTAACTTTAAACCATGTGAAGCAAAATGAGAGAATGGACAGCTATTGAATTTCTCCATCCGCGACACACTTCCTTGAATATGTTCACCATATAGTTCACGACTAACACTGGTTTCTAGCTGCTCTGGTTTGTTTTCATAAGTTAAACTGCTTAACACCTTTTGAGTCAATTGTTGATTGTCGGATGATACAAAATAGTTATAAGCATCCCACCATAATAAGTGAATCGGATATCCTCTTTTCCACGATTGCAGCTGTGATGTAACGTAAGAAAGTGTTACATGCTGATTTACGATGAACGATAGCTGCTCTGTTGTTGAAAGCTGCTCAGGTTCATTCAATAATCGCTGCTGCTTTATTGTTGGGAACATTTCTTCCATTCGTTTAATGATGACAGACGGCAACAATGCCTTTCCTTCTTCATCCGCCATCGCATAGGAAAGGTATAATTTTTCAGATGAACTAGACAATGCCATATAAATGATAAAGTTTTCATCAAGAAGCTGTTGTCTAGCAGTTGGAGCAAGATCAACACCCTGATAATGAAGAGCCTCTCGATCGTCTTCTGTTAATATGCCTTCTTCCTTTGGTCTGGCAGGAATAACCCCATCATTTACTCCAACAATAAATGAGCACTTCACGTTGAAAAACCTGGATTTTTCAAGATCTGCAATCAGTACCTGGTCAATAGCTGGTGGCACTAACGAGAATTTCATTGACTCAAGACCCGTTTCAAGCATCTCTGAGAAAAGCTTTAAAGACACAGGCTCTTCAGCCATCATTTCAACGAACTCGTCTAATAAATTTATAACTGCCTGCCAAACTTGATCATGCTCCCTCGCTTCTAATAACAGACCTTTTTCTTCTGCTGTAATCCGAAGTGCTTCAAGCTTTTTGGGAATATGCAATTCTTCTAAATAAAGAAACAAAGCTTCTGCCATCTCTTGACCATTTTGACTTCGCTTTAACCTTTTATGCAAAGTTTGAATTGGTTGAACAATAAGCTCTCGTAACTGATTTAGCTTGTCCTCCATTTCCTTTTCATCATCTGTGACAACAAATTCATCATCAAGAGAATAGAAACGGCGGTATCGAAAACGGTCTCCGTTTGTCCACTTTGATCCCTGAATGCCATAAGACAGAACATAATTTTCTAACAAGTCCATATCTTCGCGCATAATATATTTGTCTTGTTCAATTGGAAACAGGAGCTCTGTTTTCACTGCACGAAATACCGCTTCATATCGCCAATATCCATTAATAATTTCAATTGTGGAGCGGATTAACTCTACTAATGGATGATTGAGCATAGAACGCTTTTGATCAATAAAAAACGGGACTTCATAATCACGGAATACCTGTTCAATTACATCGCGATAATCATTGGAATTTCGTATGAGCAGAGCAAGGTCACGATAACGATATTGACCATTCCTAATAAGTGATTGAATTTCCCTAGCGATTCCTTCAACCTCAGAGCGGCGATTTGCAGCCTGATAAATCGTCACATCTGGCTCTTGATCGAAAACGGTTGTTGGTCTTATATCATAAAATGCTTCTAAATGTTGTAACGACCTACTACCAGCATAGCGATGCTGTTCTTTAAGAAGTATCGGTTCTTCCACTTGTTTACCTGCTTCAGTAGCCAGCTTAAGAATGTTATTATACGTTTTCCCTGTCATTTGAAATAAGTGTAATTCATGTGGGAGAAAATCTTCATATGCCTTATCTGCAGTAAGAGCAATTTTCACATTTTGTGCATGCTTCATTAAGGCAGCAACTACTTCATATTCTTGTGGCGTAAAGCTATGAAAGCCATCAATATAAATATCAGCAGATTGTAAATAACTTGAGCTTTCAACTTTTTCAGCCAATAGCTTTAAATAATCCTCAGAATCCACGTATTTATGACTTAACTGAATTTCCATTTGTTTATAGAGAATAGCCATATCATGAAGCTTATCAGTTAAAGATTTTCGATCATACTCAGTTTGAGCGCTTGCTACAAAATCCTCTAACTCTTGAGGTGATAAGCAATACCGTTTAAATTCTGTTAACATCACTTCTAACTGTTCAATAAAGCCATTTTTATCACTAGCTTTGGCAAATACCTTAAAATCTTGTTTATACTCTTCTACGAGTTTTCGGAGGAGCATTTGAATTCCGGTACTGGATAAATGATGACGAGTCATCCCCCCTGTTTCTTGTAATACTCTCCAAGCTAAACGACTAAAGCTAAATGTTTGTGCACGAATCATCCCACCTAAGTTTGGTGTACGTATTAACTCATATTCTGCCCCAAACGTCATTTGGTCTGGTACGAGATAAATAATCGGTCGGCCAATTGGCTTTTGAAACAGCCTGTCTCTTATTTCATTTAAAATCGTCTCTGTTTTCCCGGTTCCAGAGCGACCTAAAATAAATTGAATACTCATGTTTATTCCCCACTAACGCTTTAGAGTGTTATTACTAAGTTGTTATATGAAAAAACAACTACCACAACTAAAGTAGCGTGGTAGTTTGTTAGTATTAATTTTCGTTCTAGCTATCTCTTACTATTTTACTTTACTTTACAGGCAAATTCCATTTTTCCTCTCTACCAACTTTTGTATGAGGAATACACCTCTATTACTCTCAAAACATACGTTATCATTAGGGAGGTATGTGATGATGAAGGATCGTATCGTGGAACTGTTTTTCTTGCTTGCGGCTGTTTGTGTGGCTAGTAATATTTATTTACTTATTCCGATTTATAGTGAACTTGCAGAAGGGCTGTCGATTACATATGATGAAGCTGTTTTTTCAAGTACAATCTTCACATTTTGTTACGCAACGGGACTACTATGCTTTGGTCCTATCTCAGCTGCATTTTCAAAAAGAAATGTATTATTTTTCGGTATGATTGCCTCATGTTGCTTAACCCTGATTATCACCTTTTCCACTTCACTCACAAGCTTTTACCTTTCTAGAGGACTTCAAGGATTTGTGTTAGGAAGCTTTGCCCCTGTTGCTTATGCATATTGCTTTGATGCGTTTCAAGTAAAAAGAAGAACATTCATTATCGCAATCATTAATACAGGATTTTTAATGGCTGGTATTATCGGACAACTAATTAGTTCACTAACTGTAAATATGTTAGATTGGCGCGCTGTTTTTTATTTCTTCGGGTTGAGTTATTTATGTTTATCTCTATGTGCCTTCTTTGTTCTTCGTAATGTCTCAATTCAAAAGAAAAGGAATTCTGCTGACACCTTCACTACAGGTAAACTTTTTCAAGCTCCAATCATTTTAGGACTTAGCATAACCTTCATTACTTTGATGTCATTTGTTTCTATTTATGAAGAATTTGCTCAGTACTATGTTGAGCTTGAAAAAGAACTGTTTTACAGTAGATGTATTGCATTGCTTGGTACGCCGCTTTCTTTATTTAGCAGCTTTTGGATTAAAAAATACTCTCTCATCAACATTTTGCTTACTTGCATAGCAATCATCATCTCTTCCTTTGCACTCATGATATTAACTAAACAACTAATCGTAATCACCATCTTATCACTATTCTTTGTCTCTGCTGTCGCTATTTTTATTCCTTCACTCATTACATTTATCGGCGAATCGGCCGGAGATAAACGCGCAACAGCCATTTCTTTGTATTCATTTACATTATTAACAGGTGCTAGCATAGGGCCACTTGTTGCAAACCTATTACCTTTTCAATATGTATTACTTTTATTTATTGTTTTGTTTGGAATGGCATTTATTTTTTTACTAAGTTATAACAAATTGACCCTAAACAAAAAGTAGAGACTGAAAAATCTCAGTCTCTGACCATTTCTTAGTCTCTTTCTATAAACAACGCTACCCCTATGCCACCGCCTACACATAATGAAGCAAGACCTTTTTGTGCCTCTCTTCGTTGCATTTCATGTAAAAGGCTAACAACAACACGAGAACCTGTACAGCCTATTGGATGACCCAAACTAATTCCACTTCCATTAACATTGACTTTTTCTCTATCCAGTTCCAGCTGTTTCTCTACAGCAAGATATTGAGCAGCAAAAGCTTCATTTATTTCAACAACATCTAGATCCTGAACAGACCAATTTAATGATGCTAACCCCTTTTGAATGGCTGGAACAGGACCGATTCCCATCACTTTTGGATCTACCCCTGCTACAGTATAGTGTGATATTTTCGCTAAAATAGCTAAGCCTCTTTTTTCCGCTTCTTCCCTTGACATTAAAACAAGTGCAGCTGCACCGTCATTCAACGAAGAGGCATTCCCGGCTGTTACCGTTCCGTTCTCCCTAAAAATCGGTGCTAAAGCCGCAAGCTTTTCACTTGTAACCTGTCGTGGCCCCTCATCTTGAGAAACAATATTTTCTCCTTTACGTGTTTTCACACTTATTGGCAAGATTTCTTCTGCAAACTTCCCACTTTCAATTGCTGCTAAAGCACGATTATGACTTGATAATGCAAGTTCATCCTGCTCTTTTCTTGTAATACCATATTCCTCTGCCACATTTTCAGCTGTTTCTCCCATCATAATGTGATGAATGGGATCCTCTAAAATTTCCCATACACTGTCTGTTACCTGACCATGCTGAAGACGTGACCCCCATCGATGCTGCTTAAGTAAGTATGGACTTGAGCTCATTACCTCCACTCCGCCTGCTATCACAATATTCGAATGTCCAGTTTGAATTTGCATAGCCGCAGATAATATAGCCTGCAACCCTGATGCACACTGTCGCTGGATCGTATAACCTGTTGTTGCATAAGGAAATTCAGCTAATAGAGCCGCTGTCCTAGCTGTATTAGGTTCATCTGTCCTTTGGATACAATGACCTAAAATCACTTCTTCCACATCCTGCTTTTGAAGCTTACTTCTTTTTACAACCTCGTCTAAAACAGGTACACCTAATTGTGTAGGCAGCAGATCTTTGAAAGCGCCTCCAAAAGAACCGATAGGTGTTCGCACAGCTGAAGTAATCACTACCTCCCGCATTTCTCCATCCCCCTAATTTTATATTTCTGAGGCATCGCTCATTACTTTCATTATAATATAGTTTAATAGAAATATTAGGGAATTTTTTCTTCTTTGTGTATGTTTGATTTTTTATATTTTGATTGATTGGGGGTTCTGAAGAAGGTTTGTGGGGGTTCTATTGGGGTGGGTTTCATCATCCAGGCTTTTGAAGACCATCTGGGCGGGATTCTATTTGGATTTTGGTCTTCATTCCGCTTATGATGACCATCTGCGACTGGTTCTATCTGGGGTTTGGTCTTCATTCGGCTTATGATGACCATCTGCGACTGGTTCTATCTGGAGTTTGGTCTTCATTCCGCCTATGAAGACCACATGCGACTGATTCTATCTGGGGTTTGGTCTTCATTCGGCTTATGAAGACCATCTGCG
>NZ_NUMC01000006.1:34210-71164 GCF_002577655.1 Bacillus sp. AFS040349
CTGGTTCTATCTGGGGTTTGTCGTTCATCCCCCCTATGAACGACACCACTCGCTCTTCCACTCCGCCCACTTTTGTCATTCATCCACCCAATGAACAACAGCACACCCCCTCCCTTTATCATCAAAAAAATGCTAACTCCACAAGTTATAAACAAGTTGAGTTAGCATTATTCTTCATTACCTACAATTCCTATGACATCATCCATTTTCACTAAACCAAAATGACGACTGTCCCGGCTTTGAATACGGTTGTCACCTATAACAAATATATAACCTTTTGGTATTGTTCCCTTATCTATAATATCCTCGAGTGTAAAGTTTCCTGTCTGCTTCGTAACATCTAGATCTTCTGGAGAAAGAAAAGGTTCATTTACAGCCTTTCCATTTACATAAAGCTGATCGTCCTTATAATGAAGTTCATCACCCGGAAGACCAATCACTCTTTTCACATAAATGTCGTCACTATTTGGGAGTTGAAATACAACTACATCAAATCTCTTTAACGAGGAAAAATATAAGCTTAACTTGTTAATAGACAGCAATCTTCCTTCCTCATATGTTGGCTGCATGGAAACTCCCTCTACCTTATATTCAACAAAGATCAAGTTTTTCACAATAATAGCCGTTAAACATACTCCTACTGCCGTAAAAGCAATTTTACGCTTTTTCATATAACCTCCTAAAGGTTAGTGTTCTTTTTTCTCAACCGTCATGGTAGTATTTAATCTTTTTTCCACTCTTTTTCCAATGAACCACAGTAAAAAGATTACAACTCCTGCTATAACAGATCGAATTGGCTTTGTTATAAGAGCGTGCAGATCCTGCCCAATAAAACTTACCAAGAAAATCATAACTAGTTTCCCCGATAGAACGGCTAATATAAACTGCCAGTAACTAATTCTGGACAAACCTGCAACAACATTAATCGCTGCCGACGGAGTAAACGGAAAACAAAGAATAAGAAAAAGCGGACTAAATCCTCTTCTTTCAATCCAGGTTAACAGCTTTTTAATTCCCTTTTTTTGTTTCAGGCTCTTAAAAACTCTCCATTCGCCAAGTTTCCTCATTATAACGAATACAATAATAGCACCTAAACAAGCCCCAATCCAAGATAAAAAAAATCCCATCCATAGTCCAAATGAATTTACATTGGCAACAATAAAGACAACTAGAGGTAAAAATGGAAAAAAGGCTTCTAACATTGGTAATAATATCGCGAAAAATGGACCAAATGAACGATAGGTCTCAAATAGTTCCATTAAATATTCTAATGTAAATATGTCCTGTAACGTCTCAAAGTTCATCTTATACTCCTTGTAAATTCCTTTGTATCTATTGTACACACTTATGTTAAAACTTAAAAGATACAGGTACTTACTAAGTTTGTCATACTTGCGAATTTATTAAGATTCGATTATAATTAAATACGAACAAATGTTCTGAACCGATAGGGGGCATTTCTGTGACAAGAATACCAAGTGACGTTCGAGACATGATCGAACAAGCAATTTATTTACCGATGGCTGTTTCAATTTTTAATAGAGATTTAGCAGTTATTCAACAAAGTCCATTTAAATTACATCGTCCATATTTATCTATTGTCGAAGAGTCATTAAAACTCGTACAAAAGGATTTGGCTGACGTTAAGCGAGAACTTCAAAAACGAAACATTAAAGTTCATCAGGTTGAACGAGACGAAGCATTCACTCTATATTCCTTTATTTACAACGGATATGAAGAAAAACATAATTATTTTAATCCGAGAATTCGAAACAAAGTATCTGAAATTATGGAACTATATTTATTTAAACCAGAAAAAATAAATCATGGGAAAAGCACACAAAATCAACCCAAATATTAGTACTTCCAAAATAAAGGAAAATAAGTTCAATAACTAATGCGCTTCAACACTAGGTCCAATCAAAAAATCTAAATATGACTCTTAATCCATACCACAGTATCCGAAACGGTAAAAAAATAAGTTCAGGAAAATAAAAGACAACATCCGCAAAGAAATCGAATAAGGAATAAGTATCATGCTTGCTTTTGGCTCTTCGTTTTTTTAAATGTTTTTCTCTTCTCTTTTTAAATGACATCATATTCTCCTTATCATCATAATGTCTTAGCAGTAATACGGATTAACGTGTCTAAATGTTACATAATTAGGTAAAGTCCTTATGCATTAAGTAGACCCTGAAAAAGCTACCCACAAATCGGATAGCTTCGTCTCATTCTATCTTATTCACAATGAAGTTAAATTATTGAAATCGATTCATTTCTCTTATCATTTGTTCATAAAATGAACTAACTTCCTTCTCTCCTTTTGGAAAAAGAAGCATATTTATTTTTCTTTGTTCTTGTTCAATTCTTGAAGAAATAATCGTTCTTAACTGTGCTGTGCGGAAAAGTTGATTTTCAAAGGAACCTACTGACATTGGTAACGTTATAACTTTACCATTTGTAAACGTAATGCAAGTATTGTCTTCTTTCGTTCCTACATATTCTTTCACAAAGCTATGTGAAAGCCATGCACAATGCGGCCGTGTGGAGGATGTTGTTGGGAAGAAGTAAATTGAGTTTGTCGGGTCAATTACAATTGGTGGTTTATGTGTAATTCCCATTAAGTCTTTAGTCCCTTCCTTCCTGCCATTATAACTGCTCCCAAAATATCTGCAACTTTGGTCAATCACATCCATTGGGCGTTTCCCAACAGTAAGATCTTGCTCAAGCTCCAGTACCTCAGTGATATACCTATTTTCACCAGGGAGAATGGCCATAGTAAATCGGTTAATAAGATAATCTTCCACTACCATTTTGTTTGTATCAATCACTGTTTTGCACCTCTTACTAAATTATTAGGTAAAATATCCCATAAATAATCTAGCATGTCTTTTTTAAAAATTCTATAAATTTACAAAAACTCCATAAAAAAATGACTTCTGTTACATATTTGTAATGAAGTCATTCATTATTCTGAGCTGCTGAATCATCAAATGGGCCTCTCAGACTGTCTCTATCTTCCATTTCAATTCCAACTAGTGGATTTAAAGCAGTTGGTAATAATTCTGTTTCTTCTTCTTTATTCATGACATCACATCCTTTGGAATATCTTTTCCTATTGTAAGATTTTCATACATTTCAAAAATATTCCTGTTAAATTTTTTAAAAATTTTAACAATTCGGTTGATTTTCTCCTTAAAATTCCATACAATATAAAAAAGGCATCAGGGGTGATCTTTCATGAAAAATAAAAAGTCGTCGTACACTGAAATCATGAAGTCCCGTAACACGAAAAACGTTCCATCCGAGCAACCTGTATTAGACATGTATATTCAAATGATTTTGGATGAAGCGTTGTTTAACAGGAAAAAAGAATTGCTAGAAGAGCGTATCAATGATGCACTTGACACACAGAACAAGACAGTATTTATGAAACTATCAAAAGAATACAAAGGATTGCGTAAGCTAGGATAAAGGCTGCCATGTGCAGTCTTTATTTCTGTGATTATCCAATATGACATAAAAGAACGGTCAAGGATGTAGTCCTTGGCCGTTCTTCTTTTATTATGCTTTTGTAAACTGCTCTGCTTCCGTTGATCCCTTCAATGCTGTTGTTGAAGATGTTCCACCAGAAATAGTTTGAGCTACCTCATCAAAGTAACCTGTTCCAACCTCGCGCTGATGTCTAGTAGCTGTATATCCATGTACTTCGCTAGAAAATTCATTTTGTTGAAGCTCAGAATAAGCAGCCATACCACGATCACGATAACCTCGTGCAAGCTCAAACATGCTGTGATTTAGAGCATGGAAACCTGCAAGTGTAACAAATTGGAACTTATAACCCATTTTTGCAATTTCTTTTTGGAAGTTTGCAATTGTCTCATCATCCAGCTTTTTCTTCCAGTTAAAAGAAGGTGAACAGTTGTAAGCTAATAGTTTTCCAGGAAACTTCTCATGAATAGCATCAGCAAATTTTTGTGCCTGCTCTAAATTAGGCTCAGATGTTTCACACCAGATTAAATCTGCATATGGTGCATATGAAAGTCCTCTGCTAATTGCTTGATCAATTCCGGAACGAGTTCGGAAAAACCCTTCTACTGTGCGCTCACCTGTAATAAACTCATGATCAGCAGGGTCAACGTCACTTGTAATAAGATCTGCTGCATCTGCATCTGTTCGAGCAATAATAATCGTTGGTGTTCCCATAACATCAGCTGCTAATCGAGCTGAAATAAGATTTTTCACAGCAGTCTGAGTTGGTAATAATACCTTTCCACCTAAATGACCACATTTTTTCTCTGATGATAATTGATCTTCAAAATGAACCCCTGCAGCACCCGATTCAATCATTGATTTCATTAATTCAAAAACATTTAATTGCCCGCCAAAGCCAGCCTCTGCATCCGCAACGATTGGAGCAAACCAGTCAATTTTTCCTTCTCCTTCAAGATGCTGTATTTGATCAGCACGTTGTAGGGCTTGATTAATACGCTTTACAACATGTGGAACACTGTTTGCAGGATATAAGCTTTGATCTGGATACATATTACCTGAAAGGTTCGCATCTGCTGCTACCTGCCAACCACTTAAGTAAATTGCTTTTAAGCCAGCTTTTACTTGCTGAACAGCTTGATTCCCTGTAAGTGCACCAAGTGCATGAATGTAGTCCTCATTGTGAAGATAATTCCAAAGCTTTTCTGCTCCTCGTCTTGCCAACGTATGCTCGATATCGATTGAACCCCTTAAACGAATAACCTCTTCCGCGCTGTAAGGACGTGTAATGCCTTCCCAACGTTTATCTAACTCCCAGCTTTCTTGTAATGCTTCTACTCTTGTTTGACCGTTCATTTTTATTCCCCCATTTTTATAAATAAATTTTTTTCTTACTTCCCCTTTGTTGTCCTTACTACATTTTGTTTAAAGCTTTTCATAGCTAGGTATCGTTAAGAAATCAATAAACTCTTCGCGTTTTACCAGTTCATCGAAAACAAAAACCGCTTCTTCAAAATGACCTTTCTGAAAAGCTATTTCCCCCACTGATTCTCTTATCTTTTGAACTTCTTCATTCCTTAATAAATCATAAAGCTCGAATGTTAATTTACGACCATCTTCAAGAATTCCTCTTGGATGGCGAATCCATTGCCATACTTGAGCTCTTGATATCTCTGCTGTAGCTGCATCTTCCATTAAATTGTGAATTGGCGCAGCGCCCCTGCCACAAAGCCATGAAGCGATATAACGGATCCCAACATCGATATTTGTTCTAACCCCTTCTTCTGTAATGATTCCATCCGGAACCTCTAACAAATCTTCTACGGTTACGTTTACATCTTCTCGTTTACGGTGAATCTGATTAGGTGTTTTCATATGTTTATCAAATACATCCTTCGCCACTGGAACAAGTGCAGGATGGGCAACCCATGTACCATCATGGCCGTATGTTGCTTCTCTTTCTTTATCTGCACGAACCTTTTCAAACGCTCGCTCATTAGCTACTGGATTGTTTTTCACTGGAATTTGTGCCGCCATTCCTCCCATTGCATGGGCATTGCGCTTATGACAAGTTTGGATAGCGAGTAAAGAGTATGACCTCATAAAGTGAACAGTCATTGTTACTTGCGCACGATCTGGTAGAATAACAGACTCACAGTTTCTAAGCTTCTTAAGATAACTAAAAATATAGTCCCATCTGCCACAATTTAATCCCGCTGAGTGCTCCTTCAGTTCATAAAGGATTTCATCCATTTCAAAGGCTGCCATGATTGTTTCAATTAATACAGTTGCTTTAATGGTTCCGCGTGAAATATTTAATTCATCTTGTGCAAAACAAAATACATCATTCCATAATCTTGCTTCAAGATGACTTTCCATTTTAGGTAAATAAAAATAGGGGCCACTTCCGCGTTCAATTAACTCCTTTGCATTATGAAAAAAGAATATTCCAAAATCTACTAAGCTGGCAGACATTCGTTTACCATCAAGCTCTATATGTTTTTCCTCAAGATGCCAGCCTCTTGGTCTTACCTTTAAAGTTGCTGTTTCCTCATTCAACTGATACGTCTTACCGCCTTCATTTTCAAAGGAGATTGTTCGGCGGACAGCATCTTTGAGGTTGATTTGGCCGTTCATCACATTTTCCCAGCTTGGTGATGTTGCATCCTCAAAATCAGCCATAAATACTTTTGCACCTGAATTCAAAGCGTTAATTACCATCTTGCGATCAACAGGTCCTGTTATTTCTACCCGTCGATCTTGAAGATCCTGTGGAATTGGAGCTACCATCCAATCTCCATTACGAATATGCTCTGTTTCCGCTAAGAAACCGGGCAGTTTGCCATTATCAATTTCTTTTTGTCTATCCTCTCTTCGTTGTAACAGCTCTCGTCTGCGATCTCCAAAATTTCGTTCTAGCTTTTCAACAAACCTCAACGCCTCAGGTGTTAATACTTGCTGAAATTCTGGGTTCATGTTTCCAACAATTTTACAACCAGTCATTTGTGTTGCCATTTTTGAAAAAACACCCCTCTTCAAATTGTTATAATACAGTTTGTTTTAACTAAAACTAATATATAACAGATTAAATAAAAATGGAACAATTTTCTTGAAAAAAATTCAAAAAAGTTTTTGACAAGCTTTTAATTTTCATTGAAACCCTTGATATAACAACAAAAAAGGGACTTGGCGTTTTCAACACCAAATCCCTTTTTGTTATAAAACAGTTTCAACCTCATTCTGTTTTTTTATGTTCTTCTAAATATAAAATTCTTTCTAACATCGTAGGATGCGTATACCGGAAAACCTTTACCAATGTTGGAGGATTAACTTGACTTAAGCCTGCTCTAGATAACTCTTGGAAAGATTGTATAGCAGCCTCATGGTTACCTGTCATTTCTATCGCATACATATCTGCTGACTTTTCCTGATATCTTGCTACTGTATTTGAAAGTGGACTTGAAGCAAAGGTTAGCACGCCTAAAAGCAATAAAAATAACGGAAAGGAAGTTAACTCTTTCATTGACCTGATCTTTAAAAACTTACCGTTGCGCTTAATAAACAATCTCATTAATTTATCAATTAAAAATAAGCCAACTAAGCTTAATAATAAATAACCTGCAATACCTACGTAAATATGATTCATCACGTAATGTCCCATTTCATGAGCCATAATAAATAAAATTTCTTCTTCACTTAAGCGAGTTAACGTGGTATCCCACAATACAATTCTGGAGTTAGAGCCTATTCCAGTAACATAAGCATTCAGTGCATTTGTTTTTTCAGACATATTTACTTCATATACATGCTCAGCAGGAATATCAGCTTTATCAGCTAGCTCTAGTATCTTTTCCTCTAGTTCTTTGTTTTGTAACGGATAGAAATCATTATAAAGAGGATCAATGACTACTGGTTGAAAAAACATAAGAAATAACGAGAAAGGAATCGATAAAAACCATGCGTAAAGCCACCATCTTTTTTCAAAACGTTTAATAAGCCAGTAAAGAACAAGAATGATGACTGTCATCAACAAGTAATTAACCCAAAAATCAATGAGTTGGTCCTTCATCCAAGCAAAAAAGGATTGCGTTGTAATATGATACATTTTTGATAATTGAAAACCAATCATATCAACAGGAAAGGAGAGAATACTAATAAATAATGATAACCAAAAAAAGTATATAGCTGATTGCAAGCTAAAAATTTTCGAAGTCGAATTTGACCAGTCCTGCATTTTACGAGAAAAACCAGTTATCATAAACACAAATAGTAAAAACCATTCAAACGGAATCGTGACAAAGTACAAGAAGTTTCGAATGGTCGAATATTCCTGTGATAAGATCAATTCTCTTCCTGTCATAAAGGTTGCAGGATCAGCTGATGTTCCCTCATAAGGGGCCGGCACGCCTGATCCGGAAAAGATAAATAAATACCAGTACACTGCTAATCCATATACAAAATAAAGTAAAATTGATCGCGTTAACCATTTCCTCATCTGCCATTCCCCCTTGAACAAGCTCTTATTTCTAGTGTAGTGCTAAGCTCGTTTCATTAGAACTGAAAAGGGAAGGCTTTTAAGTCTTTGCTCCCTCTCAACCTATGAAAAAAACATGCTATATAAAACAAGGGTACCAATTGAACCCATTACAACAACAATTACATTTGCTCCTGTAAAAGCTATTAGAGTTGCTGCAGCCGCACCTACTAATCCGAAAACTATATCATCACTAATCAGAAAAATCCCTGGGACAATTAAAGCTCCTAATGTTGCATATGGTACATTCTTTAATACATTTTGGACAAATACGGGCAATTTTAACTGACCTAATGCAACTAAAGGAATCATTCTTGGTAAATATGTTACTAATCCCATCCCAATAATCATCAACAAAATTGTTTTATCCACGTTGTTCCACCTCATTTGTTTGTTTAGAATAGAAAAATTCTACGATTATTGCTGAAAGCAAGGTTGATAAAACAATTGCCCAGCCTGTTGAAATCATTTGAGATGCATAACAAAGTGAATTCAAAATCGCAGCAACCACTGCCAAATACATCACTTTTCGATGCTTCTTAAGTGACGGGATTAATAAGCCAATAAACATGGCATACAACGCAATTCCCATACTTTCTTGAACTGTTGTCGGCAAGCTTGCCCCAATAACATATCCTATTCCTGAGTTAATGACCCAACTTGCATAAGAAATAAGCATAAGTCCAAATAAATATCCAGCATTGACGTTACCATTCCTCGTTGATGCCACCGTAAACGTTTCATCCGTTAATCCAAAGGAATACAGAGCCTTTTTCCACAATGAGTCATTTTCAACCTTCTCACTTAGTGAAGCAGACATTAAAAAATGGCGAATATTAACGATAAATGTTGTGAAAATAATTTCGATAATTCCAGTTCCAACAGCTAGTAAACTTAAACATATATATTGTGAAGCACCGGCAAACACAATTAAACTCATTAACACTGTCTCAGAAAGTGAAAGTCCAGTAGATTTTGACAGTAAGCCAAATGTTAAAGCAACAGGTAAATACCCAATCGCAATGCTAATCCCACCTTGTGTTCCTTGAAGAAAATCAGATTGCTTTTTCGCTAAAGTAGTTGTAGACAATATAATACCTCCTTTTTAGTGCTTATCATGATTTATGAATAATACATTAGTAGATAAAAACTCGTTTTTTGATCTGTAAGATTTGCATACGTATGGGACTGACTTGCCTGAAAACGCATAGAATCCCCTTTTTTCAGAACATATTTAACATCTTGAATGGAAATCGTTGCTTCTCCATCACAAACTAAAATATATTCCTCCACACTTCCATGATGTCTTTCCGATTCATGAACACAACCTGGCATTAGTTCAAGAAAATACACCTCAAACTTTTTAGATGAATCAAAAGGAAAATAAGGATATACTTGTAATTGTTCGTCATTTTCTGTTACTGCTGTTTTTTCATGTAGTCTTACAACTGTTACAGTTGGTTCTTTCTCCTCCACTAATGATGAAAATGACACTTGAAGACCGTTTGCAATTTTCCAAAGAGTGTTTACGGTTGGACTTGATTCTCCTTTTTCGATTTGTGAAAGCATCCCCTTGCTTACTCCAGTTAATTGAGCAAGCTGATCATAACTATACCCTCTAAGCTTACGTATATTTTTTAGATTCTCCGCAATTTGAGTTTGAATTGAATTCATATATTTCTCCCATTTTTTGTTATTGTATAATATATTATACAATTGTATTGTATAACAAACAACGATTACTTTCTTTTTTCCCCTTTTATTTCCTTTTAGCCTTACATCATGTACATTGAGTATAAATAAACTAATGCAAAGGAGAGAAACATGAAAGCATCTTCTCCCAAACTACTCATTCAAAATGGATTACTTTATCTAGAAGATCGAATGATAGAGAATGGTTATTTAAAAATAAAGAATCAATACATAGATGAAATCGGTCGATCCTCAGAGTTAGCAGATAGAGAAGGGTATGAAATAATAACGGTACCTAAGGATTATAAAATTATCCCTGGTATGATCGATCTTCATATTCACGGACTAAATGGCGCAGATACAATGGATGCAACAAAAGATGCATTAGACGTAATCTCATCTACTCTACCAATGGAAGGAACTACAAGTTTTCTTCCTACCACAATGACAGAGGATCCCAGGGCAATTGAGAGGTCTTTAATAAATACAGGAACTTATATAAATGCAAACCATAGTCATGGAAAAGCAGCACCTTTAGGCATTCACTTAGAAGGGCCATTTATTAATAAAGATCGGATTGGTGCACAACCTGTGGATCATGTTCAACCTATAAATCTAAACACATTTAAAAAGTGGGAGTCTTTATCAAGTCATACAATCAAGCTGGTTACTCTGGCTCCTGAACTTCCAGGCGGAGTTGAATTTATAAACTACTTAAAGAATCAAAGGATTATTTCATCGGTAGCCCACTCACAAGCAACATATGATCAAGTACTTTGTGCGATTGAAGCCGGACTAAACCATGTAACACACCTTTTCAATCAAATGACAGGGCTCCATCATCGTGAACCAGGAATTGTAGGAGCAGCCTTTTTGCAGGGAGAACTTATGGTTGAATTGATTGCAGATGGCATTCACGTTCGACCTGAAATGGTCAAGCTTGCTTATCAACAAATTACAGAAAAGCGCTTAATCTTAATTACAGATTCAATGAGAGCAAAATGGCTTCATGATGGTCAGTATGAATTAGGTGGACAAATTGTTACTGTAAAAGCTGGTAAAGCACTAATCAGAGATCATGTACTGGCTGGCAGTGTGTTAAAAATGATAGATGCCTTTAAAAACATTCAACTTTTCACTGGATGCAGCATTCAAGCAGCTATAAAAATGGCTTCTGAAAACCCTGCAAAACAATTGGGCTTGTTTGATAGAAAAGGAAGTCTAGCCGTTGGAAAAGATGCAGATATTGTTATTCTTGATGATAAAATGAACGTATATTTAACCTTCTGTAATGGGGAAATTGCCTATAGAAGGGACACGCGATAAAAAGAACAGTATTAACGTTGAGGTTAATCATACAAAAGGTACATGTCCCGACATTGGGACATGTACCTTTTTAAATAAGTAAAGCTTTATCAGATAATGAGCTATCTGATTTAATTTTTGAGAACTCTTCTAATAATGAATTTACCGTTAATCCTTGTTTTTGATTTCCCTCAGCCTGGAAAACAATTTGTCCCTTATCCATCATAATCAGTCGATTTCCGAGATCTACAGCCTGTTGCATATTATGGGTAATCATTAACGTCGTTAAATTCCCTTTTTCAACAAGCTTCTTCGTTAAGTTCGTAATTAACTCTGCTCTTGAAGGATCCAGTGCAGCCGTGTGCTCATCAAGCAAAAGAATATCAGGCTTTGTAAATGTGGCCATTAATAGAGATAAAGCCTGACGTTCTCCACCAGAAAGTAATCCAACTTTAGCAGACAACCGATTTTCAAGACCAAGACCTAACATTTCTAACTGCTCTTTAAAAAACACACGTCGTTTCGCTGTTACACCCGGCTTCAAGCTTCGCTTATGCACTCTGGAATAAGCAATTGCTAGGTTTTCTTCAATCGTTAAAGTTGGCGCTGTTCCTGCCATCGGATCTTGGAATACCCGCCCAATATATCGTGAGCGTTTGTACTCTCTTACATCAAGCATGGATCTGTCCTTAATTTGAACATCACCATCATCTGGAGTGATTCGTCCGGCAATAACATTTAATAGCGTAGACTTACCTGCACCATTACTTCCAATAACCGTAACAAAGTCTCCTTCTTCTAAAGACAATGATAAATGGTTTAAGGCAATTTTTTCATCTAGAGATCCTTCATTGAAAACTTTATATATTTGCTTTAGTTGTAGCAATGTTCGCACCCCGCTTTCTTCGTAAGCTTTTCTTCCGTTTATCTTTTTGCTTATCAATGATTTGCGGAATAACAAGTGCTCCTATAACAATACATGCTGTAATCAGCTTCATATCTCCTGTTTCGAAAAAGTTTACTCGAAGTGCCATCGCAACAATAATTCGATATACAATTGCCCCGATAATAACGGCTATCGTTGCACGCACAATTGTTTTTGTACCGACTAATGCCTCACCAATAATAACAGATGCTAAACCAATGATAATCATCCCTATACCCATACCAACATCACTAAAGCCATTGTACTGAGCAATAAATGCGCCGGAAAATGCTACAAGTGCATTCGATAAACCGAGTCCTACAATTTTTAGCATATCTGTATTTGCAGAAAAGCTCGTAATCATATTTTGATTATCACCAACAGCTCTAATCGCTAGACCAAGCTCTGTTTTCAGGAAATAGTCTAAAAGGTATTTAATTACTAAAATCATGATTAACATCGTAATAACGACTGACCATGTTTTCGGAACAAACCCCTCCAGGCCAATTGAAATGAAGAGACTTTGAAGGCCAGCATCAATCCCGAGCTTGTTCCAGCCTTCTAAAAGTTGTGTAAAAACAGTTTCTTCCTGTAGTAACGGAACATTTGATTTCCCCATAATTCTAAGATTAATAGAATACAAGGCGATCATCATTAATATTCCCGATAGAAGAGGATTAATATTTCCCTTAGTGTGTAGTACCCCTGTGATGCAGCCCGCCAGAAATCCTACAACCAATGCGACTAATGTGGCCAGGAAAGGATTCACACCGTTAACAATTAATACGGCACTCACTGCTGCGCCAGTTACAAAGCTGCCGTCTACTGTTAAATCAGGAAAGTCTAATATTCTAAATGATAGGTATACTCCAAGAGCCATAATCGCATAAATTAAGCCTGACTCTACTGATCCAAATAGGGCTGTAAACATAATTTCTCACCTTTATTCAAGTATTTCTGCTTCTTCTTTCCATTCCTCTTTTATATCAATTCCCATATCCTCAGCTGATTTTGCATTTATTTGTAGTTTAAGTTTTTGAGGATATTGTACTGGAATTTCACTTGCTTTTTTCTCACCATTTAAAATACTAACTGCCATTTCACCTGCTTCAAAGCCAATATCATAATAGTCAAAACCATAGGCAGCAAAGCCACCACGTGCAACTGAATCAAGCTCACCAACAAATAATGGAATATCATTATCACTAGCAACACCAATTACACTTTCTAATGCAGAAACTACTGTGTTATCTGTGATAACATATAAAGAATCAACTTTACCAACTAAAGATTCTGTTGCTTGTTTTACTTCTGCTGATGTTGATACAGAAGCTTCAACAACCTCTAAATCTGTACCTTCCATTGCTTTCTTAACAAGATCAATTTGAGCAACAGAGTTCTGTTCTCCAGAGTTATAGATCATCCCAACTTTAGTTCCATCAATGTTCTCATCAATAAACTTCACTGTATTAGGAATCGCATCCGGATGTGTATCTGTTGTTCCTGTTATGTTTGCACCAGGTTCTTCAAAGCTTTTCACTAAGCCGCCTCCAACCGGATCTGTTACAGAAGTAAAGATAATTGGAATATCTGTTGTTGCATTTAAAGCACTCTGAGCGCTTGGTGTTGAGTTAGCGAATATTAAGTCAACTCCATCACCAACAAAGTTATTAGCAATCGTTTGGCTATTATTTTGATCTCCTTGTGCAATTTGAACATCATATTCAACTTCCAAGCCTTTTTCTTTTAATGCTGCCTTAAATCCTTCTAATGCTGCATCAAGTGATGGATGCTCAACGATTTGGTTTACACCAATTGTATAGGTCTTTTCCCCGCTACCAGCATCTGAACCAGAGTCTCCGCTGCTGCTTTCAGACGTTCCTTCACTACCTCCACAACCTGATAATGCTAGAAAGCTAGCAAGCATTAAACCTGTACCAATTTTCCAACCTTTTTTCATACAAAAGTCCCCCTTTAATTCTTATACCCTTTTATGCTTTTATGCTTTTATTGATTAAATTATACAGGAGAAATCAAATACTTCAATATTTTTTGAAAATTTAATAATGTTTTTTTCTATATTTCATCCTACACTTCCTCACTTTAAAGTGCAAAAACACAGATATCATAAGGATATCTGTGTTTTTGTTAATGAAAAAAATACCATTCATTTCATTCTAGCAAAATACTATTTTTGTAAAACTTGATCTTTTAGAGCTCTTCTTAATATTTTTCCAGTTGTATTCTTTGGTAGCTCTTCTAAGAATTCAATTGAACTAGGTACTTTGTACTTAGCAAGGTGCTGTTTACAGTACTCTAAAAGGTCATCCTCTGTCATTTTGTCATCCTTAACGACGACAAAGCATTTGACTGCCTCACCGAAATTTGGATCAGGCACGCCTAATACAGCAACCTCTACAACTTCTTCATGATTATAAAGTACCTCTTCCACTTCACGTGGATATACATTATAACCACCTACAATAATCATATCTTTCTTTCGATCAACAATATAGAAATACCCTTCTTCATCCTGTCTTGCCAAATCACCTGTATATAGCCAGCCGTCTCGTAATGTATGTGCCGTTTCTTCTGGCATTTTATAATAGCCCTTCATAACATTAGGACCTCTAACGATAAGCTCTCCTACATGATTTGGTGGTAATTCCTCTCCAAGCTCATTTACAACCTTATTTTCAACGTTCACAATATTTGTGCCAATTGAACCAGCCTTTCTTGGGCGGTCAAGTGGATTAAAGCAAGTAACCGGAGAAGCTTCAGATAAACCATAACCCTCAGAAACAATGACTTTGAACTTTTGTTTAAATCCTTTTAATAAGGCTACAGGCATTGATGCCCCACCCGAGATACAAATGCGCAATGACTTTAAATCATCAGGTTGTGCTTTGTCATACTGAAGTAAGAAGTTATACATAGTTGGAACTCCAGCAAAAACTGTTGCCTGATAGCTCTTAACCAATTGAAAAACAATTTCAGGACTGAATCTCGGAACAATAAGTAATGTGGCTCCATTCATTAAAGGTGCATTCAAAGAAACTGTTAAGCAAAATACATGAAACATCGGCAATGTTGTCACAACAATATCATCACTTGTAATCTTTAAATAGTTTGCCGTATCAATTGCATTGCTATATAAGTTTTTATGCGTCAACATCGCACCCTTTGGTTTACCAGTTGTACCAGACGTATAGAGAATAACAGCAACATCATCATCTGATAACTCTGGACCAACAAACCTCGGGTTACCTGTTGAAAGCATCTTTGTAAACCCTTTCATTTTTGTGTAAATAGATAGCTTCGTTACATCTACATCGGTTTTGCTATCAGTAGGTGGTGTTTCACACGTAATAATGTGTTCAACCTTAGGCAGCTTTTCATTCATTTTTTCAAATAACGGTATTAACAAGTCTAAAGTAATGACTGCTTTTACATCTCCGTTATTTATAATATAAGCAATTTCATCAGGTGTGTAGATAGGATTGATTGGAATAACGGTTGCTCCAGCTCTTAAAGCTCCGTATAAAGAGATAACAAAGTAAGGTGAATTTCCTAAAACAACTGCGACATGATCCCCTTTGTTTATCCCCATGTCCGTTAAGCTGCTTGCAAATTGATTAATTGCTCCCTCTAACTGCAAATAAGAGGTTTCATTACCTTCAAAAATAAATGCCGGCTTTGTTCCATGTTCTTTTACAGTTTCTGAAAACCGTAAAGATAAATTCATTCTCCCACCCCTTTAAAAATGAATGAATAACCATTCATTTTCTATTTTTAAAAATACTCCCTTGCTATCCATGAGACAACGGCTACACTAGAATATTCGTTTTTTCATATAGGCTTTATAAATTACTCATATCGCCAACTTTATAAATATTCTATCTTTATTATATTGAAAGAAGAAAAATTATACAATCACATGGAATGGATTTCATATTATATTTTACAGTTTTATAGGAATTTCTTTGAAGTAATTACAGATAAAGGGTCACCAGTAAGTAGTAACCCTTTACTAACAATTAATTTTCAGACCACTCTTGGCAAGAAGTACTTTACCTGAGAAGATATTCCCCGCATCTCTTTTTAAATCATTATGATCTCCAAAATGTGGTAAATGAGTAATAAGAAGTTGGTTCACTCCTGCTTTTTGAGCAATTTCTCCAACTTCCCGACTATTCATATGCCCCATCTTCGCACCATCTTGATGTGAATAAAGACTGCACTCTCCAATAAGGAGATCAGCTTTATTTGAAAACGGTATAAACTCATGCTTATAGCTAGAATCAGCCGTATAAATTACAGTTGATTTATGATCTGTTATTTTCATTGCAAAGCATGGTGCCGGATGAGATGTTTCTAAAAAAGAGATGCTAAAGGGCCCAACCGAAACCACTTGATCTGATGTATACTCGATACCTTTTGTTGCATCTTTATATGTTAGCTTCTGAAAGCCTTCATCATCTAACTTATGACCATAAATTGGCAGAGTTTTCCCTTTTCCATTAAGGATCGTTGTAACATAGCGAGCATATTGTAGGGGACCAACATCAGCGATATGATCGTGATGATAGTGGGATAAAATGACAGCATCCAATTCATCAATCGCTAAGTACTCTTGTAGTTTTGATAGCACAGCACTCCCACAATCCACCAGTAGTTTAAATCCATTTGACTCCACTAAATATCCTGATGTAGCTTCATTTGCTTTGGGAAATCCACCCCAAAAGCCAACAACTGTTACTTCCATCTCTAATCCCCCTACTTATTGATCTTTCCATTATAAACCAGTATTAGGATTTATAAAATCGAAATACTTTATACCAAAAACTGGATAATACCTATTTTTATTTAGTAAAACTCTTACAAATCAACAACTTTTACCTATTCCCTCGAAAATTGTTACAAAACAGTTGTTGACACTTTTTAAACTGTTATAATACAATAGGTGTAACAAATCAAACGGAGGGGATTCCAAATGATCATGAAAATAACTGAATTTTTCAGAAACTTACCTAAAAAACAATGTAAAGAATGTGGCAACGAAATCGAAGAGCAACATGAGTGCTATGGCAACACTTGCAATGAATGCTTACATGTTACTGAAATCTAAATCGTTTACTTGCGCCTAATCTGTACAATAACAGTTTTATGTTTTTATATCTGATACAGAACAAAAAGAAACTAAGGACTCTACACCTTAGTTTCTTTTTCATACATGAAAATAAAAAAGAAGAAGGTTAGTATCTCCTTCTTCTTTAAGATGTCGCAACTAGATTTCTATTGTTCAAAGATTCACGAAATACTAGTTTTGAAGAGAATTCATGGTTCTCAAAAACACGGAATTGTTTTTTATGTATTTTTTCGCAAATAACTTCAATTGATTTTTTAGCCATGATTTCTACTGGTTGTATGACGGTTGCAATCATTGGATCAATTAATTTTGTCATTGTCATATTGTCGTATCCAACAACCGTCAAATCTCCAGGAATATTCCATCCTAACTTCTTAGCCTCAGAGATAATACCCGCTGCCACAGCATCTTCACCAGCAATTATTGCAGTTGGTGCAGCCTTCATATTTTCAAGCTTTCGAAAAATCTGCTGACCATCACCGACTGTGGAAACCCTTTCAAAAAAGCACTGATCATAATCATGTATATTTGCTTCTTGTAAAGCAGACATAAATCCTTCCAGTCGCGACTGTGTTCCTTTTCTACTCATTCCACTAGAACAGTACGCAATACGTGTATGACCCCTTTCAAGCAGATACTTTGCAACCTTGTAGCCGCTTTCCGCCTGATTTATATACACCATTGGTACTTGAGCACAATCTACATTTTCATTACAAAGAATGACCGGACCGAAGTTCAAATAAGTGTCAATAACTGACCAATCATTTTCAACTGATGTCATAATGACGCCATCTACCTGCTTGGTTTTCAAGAGGTTTAAATAACGGCATTCTTTTTGCTTTGAAAATTGTGTCTGGCAAATAATTAATTGATACCCTTTAGAAGAAGCTTCCATCTCTAAGATTTCAATCAATTGACTAAAAAACGGATCTGATATTCTAGGTATCAAAACAGCAATAATCCCGGTTTTTTGATTTCTTAAGCTTCTTGCAGCAGAATTCGGAACATACCCCAATTGTTCCATTGCTTTTTGTACAAGCTTCTTTTTCTCATCAGAAACATACGGATGATCATTTAAGACTCGAGATACAGTTGTCCTAGATAAACCCGCTAGTTTCGCGACATCTTCAATGGTAGACAAATTTCTCCCTCCCCATAGGCTCTATGTTGCCCACCTTGTTTGACCTTTGGAAACGTTTTCAGGTTTAATTATATGAAAATATTATTTATTATTCAATCTTTTTTTCAAAATTGTTCCTATTTTTCATAGAGATTTGGATGTTATCTTTTAAATGGTTCAGGAATGATCTGTATTCCAAAATTTATTGTTCAATACGTTAAACTTTAGAATAAGGCCGTTCCATTGCGCTACAGACACAAGATTCCCCGGGGAGGAAGCTGAGCCTCCTCGGCTTCGCCTGCGGGGTCTCACCCTTTCCTCTATCTCCCGCAGGAGTCAAGTGTCTTCCGCTCCATTTCACTAGTCGTTTTAAAATATGATTTTAATGCTTCAATTTTCACTAATGCAATCCACCTATAACAAAAACAAGAATAAAGCCCAATGACCTTATTCTTGTTGATTAAATTAGATAGGTACACAGTTACTTAGCCGTAACAAATTGGCTGACTGAGTGTTGTAGTTGTTCATTTTGTTTTTTCATTGTTTTAATTTTTTCTACCATATCAAAGGTAAGATCTAGATTGGTTTTCATATTTTGATAGACTTGTTCCATTCGGCCAGTCATTTTCTTAAAGCTGTCTTGTTGTTCATATCTTCTTCCTTGGATTGTTACTGTATCTTGATTAACTCGTTCTAATGTAACAAGAAAGCTGTTCATAAAATGACTCACCTGGTAGACTTTTTCATCAATCGTATTAAATCGTTTTGGCATTTTTGATAATTCCGTGCTAAGTAGGTCTATTTTTTTAGAAAGCTCTATTACCTCTGAAAAACCGGCAGTGGTTTCTTGTGTTGTTTGCTGAATCATCTTTCGAATATCTTCAGTAGAACTTTTAGATTTTAGAGCAAGCTTTTTAATCTCATTCGCTACTATTGTAAAGCCCCGTCCTGATTCCCCAGCTCTTGCTGCTTCAATGCTAGCATTGAGGGACAATAAATTTATTTGTTCAGAAACGTCCGTAATAATGTCTATCATCTGCCCACTTTCATTAGCATAGTTGGTAATCTTAGAGATATTCTCATTAAACATTGACATTTTTTGATGTACATCATCATTAAGCTCTCCAACCTCATGAACAAAGCTTGAAATATCGGACATCTCCTTTTGAATCCAGTTTAATTGATTTCCAATTGTTTCAATCGACGAGAATGCTTGCTGAATCTCTGCAATGACTTGATTTTCTACTTCTATTTCTTTCTCCAACCACTTTTCTGATTGTGTTACATATGAATAGGTTTCTTCTATTTCAGTCATCTGAAGACTGGCACTCTGTTTCGAATCTTCACTAAGAGATAATACATTTCCGGTAGTGGAAAGCACATTAGCTGTTTGTGTTTTCACTTGATGCACAAGATCATTTAATGTTGTTAGGACAGTGTTAAAAGCTTCATTAAGCTCTGCCATGTCCTCTCCCGGCTCATAGTGGATTTTTTTCGTTAAATCTCCCTTTGCGGCAGCAATCTCATTCATTGCAACTATCGTGTCTAATACAGAAATTGAAGCACCATGCTCACTAACGTTTAAGCCTGCTTCTTCCTCTTCTTTTTCCACTCTTATTTTCATTGTATATTTCATGATTCCATAAATAATTAACCCCATCCCAAAAGCCCAGACGAAAGCTGTTCCTATCCCCAAAAGTTGAACACCAATTTGTTCTATTCTAGTTTCACGTACAAGGTTTTCTATTGGTGCAAATAAAGCTAAAGCCAACGTCCCCCACGCTCCACATACACCATGAACAGCAATCGCTCCAATTGCATCATCAATCTTAAAGACAGAATCTATCAATCTTAAAGAGAAAATTACAAGAACTCCAGCAATTGCCCCGCTTATCAATGCAAACTCTGGAGTTAATATATTAGCACCTGCCGTTACAGAAACAAGACCTGCGAGAATTCCGTTTAATATATCCTCTACGCGAGGTCTTTTATCAAGCACCCAACTAATAATTAATGCAGCTGTTCCACCGCTTACGGCACCGAAATGAGTGTTTAAAGATATTAATGCAATACTTACATCTGCTATTCCAGTAGATCCTGCATTAAACCCAAACCAACCAAGCCATAAAATAAATACACCAGTTACAGCTAAAACGGCATTCGACATAGCGAATTTTTGAGTTTCACCAGTAGAAGTATATTTTCCAATTCGAGGTCCTACGATAATCGTAGCTGCCAAAGCAACCCAGCCACCAATAGAATGGACAACAGTCGAACCAGCGAAATCTATAAAACCTAGTGCCTCAAGCCACCCTTGATCTTCTCCATTCCATAAGCTTCCCCAAGCCCAATGACCGAAGATTGGATAAATGATTGCACTTATCATAATGGTCCCAATAATATATGCTCCAAATTTCACTCGTTCAGCAATTGCACCGGAAACGATCGTTGCAGCTGTTCCAGCAAAAACAATTTGAAATAATAAAAATGCCCAATTATAAGGATCTTCTCCAAGGCCTCGTAAAAAAAATCCATCTAGTCCTATCCATCCAGAAGATGAACTGCCAAACATTAAGGCAAAACCAACCAAAGCAAACACAATTGTTGTAATGAGTAAATCAATAACATTTTTCATTGCTACATTAATTGAATTCTTTGCTCTAACTACGCCAGCCTCAAGCAAAGTGAAACCAGCCTGCATAAAAAAGACTAGAATGGTCGCAATAACAATCCATAAAACATTCATATTTAATTCGATCGTCTCCATTTCCTACCTCCAAATGATAATAATAGTTACATATAATGTTATATTTTATAACATATTAGGTAAAAAGGGGGAATTTTCTGAAAAAAATATATGAATTTGTTTTATTTTGTCATTTTTCTCATAACGTTAGCCCTACTGTAAAACAAAAGATCTGACCCGAATTTCGGATCAGACCTTTCTTATCCTTCTATTATACCTACGTTTTCTTGCACACTTGACTTTTTTACCTTTATTGAAAAATAAATGATCGTCCCACTAATAAACATTGCAAAAAAGCCAATCAATATATAAGCTTGATGCCACAATTCATTAAAATCTCCAGTGGAAATAATGGCTCTTAACCCTGCCACTGAGTATGTCATCGGTAACCAATGATTAATCACTTGAAAAACATTAGGAAGTAATTCGAGCGGGAAGGTTCCTGCACTTGTAGTTAACTGTAGAATTAATATAATGATTGCGATAAAGCGCCCTGGATCAGCCATAGTTGTTACAAAAAATTGTACAATAGCCATAAATGTTAAACTTGTTAAAATACTAAACAAGAAAAACAAACCAATATTCTTCACTTCCAAGCCCAATCCATATAAGAGGAGTATATCAGCTAAAACTGCTTGGAAGATCGAAACAACGAACAAAATACTAAATTTACTAATAAACCATGACACTCCTGAGCTTGGTTCTCCAGCTGGTTTTCGTAATGGAAAAACAACTGTAAATAAAAGTGTTCCTACAAATAACGCTAAGGATAGAAAGTATGGAGCAAGTCCTGTGCCATAATTTGATACTTTATTTATTTCTTCTTTAGACAATTGAACTGGCTCTGCTATCATGTCATATTGGTCTTCTGTACCTTTTACATCTTTTGTATCATCTGTTGCTTCAGCTAGTTTCGAAGAGAGCTCATTTGTACCATCTGATAGCTCTGTTAATCCATTGTCCATTTTAATGGACCCATCTGCAAGTTGAACAGATCCATCTTCTAAAGCCACCGCACCTTCTGCTAATTCATGTATACCACCTTCAAGTTTCACACCACCATTTGTTAATCTAGTTACTCCTGTTTTCATTTGATTGATTCTTTCGCCAAATGTAGCTAAGCCTGATGTAATTTGTGATTGGCCATCATTAACTTGAAGGGCACCGTTATAAAGTTTTTCTTGCCCGGTACCAATCTGATCAATCGCCTCTTGAACAGCAACAGTACCTTCATAAAGCTGAGTACTTTTTGCCGGTAAGTCCACCACTTTTTCGTGTAAATTTTCAGCACCTGCTGTTAATTCGGTTAAATTAGTTGCAAGTTCTTGCTGACCATTATTAATACTATTTAACGCTTCAGCTAAGGCCATTAATTCTGCCTTTTGCTCCTCAGGTATAGTTGTCCCTTCAAGCTTTGTTACCATTTCATTCACTTTGTTGGTTACACCAGAGAGGTTTTCAGATAAATGAACAGCTCCTTCACTAGCTGTGAGACTTCCTTCTGCCAATTGCTTCGTTCCTGTAACCAGCTCAGGAGCTGATGTGTTTAATTGTTCGGTTCCAGTTGTTAAATCTGGTAAGGATTTCTCGAGTTTTTGAATTCCATCTAAGGAGCTTTTTAAACCTGCTACCAGTTGATTTGTTCCACTTTCAGCTTCAACAGAGCCATTATAAAGATCGTTTTGCCCTTGAAGCATGGCAGTTAAGCCTTTTTCAACTTCAGTCATTCCATCTGCTAATTTCACTGTACCTTTTTCGGCTTCATTAAGTCCCTCTTTAAACGTAACTGATTTGGTAACTAATTGCTTAAGGTTATCATTTAGTGTGTTTGAGCCTTCCTTCAGTTCACTTACACCATTATTGATTTCTTGAGAACCATCATTTGCCTCACTAATTCCATCAGCCATAAGCTCGATATTTTCAAATAACCCTTCTGCATATGTTTTTGTTAAAGAATGAGAAACCTCTTCTTTTATTTTTTCGATGGCACTCTCGCCAATTTGACCTGAAATAAAGTTATAACCTTTATTTGTTTTAAAAGATAATTCAAGATTTTGCGGACTATCATCTAATAATGTTGTAGCATTTTTTGAAAAGTTTTTAGGTATTTCGATAATCATATAATAATCATGATTTTTTAAACCTTTTTCAGCTTCATCTTTTTCTACGTAATGCCAATTAAATGTGGAGTCTTCCTTTAGCGTTTCAATTAACTCGTTACCAACATCTAAAGGCTCACCTTCAAATATTGCCCCTTCATCTTGATTAACAACTGCAACAGGTAATTGATCCAGCTGTCCATAAGGATCCCAAAATGCGCTAAGATATCCACCGCTGTACATTAACGGTATAAACAATACCCCAATAACCGCAATCAATACTTTTCTATTTTTTAATAGTGCTTTCCATTCTGCTTTTATTAAAGACACTTTTATACCTCCTCCAATTACCAATTGACCAAGATGTCCATTTAGTCATTTTCTATCAAAAAGAGAGGATTATCACAGTGACAATTCTTTAAGTAAATAACCCTCAAAAATTTCAGCAATCTTTTCTTTCCCTAGGGGTTGATGATGTTTTTCCCAATCAAAAATAAGTGAAACATATAATTTTAAAATAATAAACGCAGTAAGCTCAGGATCACAATTTTTGATATCTTGGTTTTCTATTGCATCAATCATTTTTTGTTTAATATAAAGTAAGACCATTTCTTCTACCTTTTGAACACCCGCATTTACGGTTGGTGTGCCTAGTTCTTGACTCTCTTGAAAGATTTTTATTGTTAATTGATGAGTTTTTCTGAATTCAAGAATACTATATAAAGCTAAGTGAACACGATCAACAAAAGGATGGTTTGTATCAAATGCCGCATCAGCAGCAGTCCTCATATCTGCCAATAATCGATCAATAATTTCTGAAAACAATTCTTCTTTGTTTGTATAAAAGGTATAAATTGTTCCTTTCCCAACATTCGCTAGCTTTGAAACCAAATCCATTGTTGTTCCTTTATAGCCAAATTGTGTGAATGCTTTTGTGGCGGCATCTACTATTTGCTGCTTCCTATCTATGCTCATTATATTCACTCCTGCATCAAAAATGACCAAATGAATAATTTGGTCATTAAGTATGCAAGTAATATATCATGTATAGATTTCTTTTACAAGTTCTATGTAGTTTGTTCTTTATGGTTTCCCACTATTCCTTGATGATCTAAGAAGGAAGTTATCTTTTTAAGATGTTCTTCATTTTCAACAACCACATAACTTGATGGGTTCAACCATGGCTTTTTATGTTGAAATGTTAGCTTAATTGCATTATCAACTCTCGTACTGTAACCATAAAGCTCATGCCAACGTATGATCTTTTCTGTTTGATAGGAAGAAATTTGACTTGGATGATAGAACTTCCCATTAATGATAACCCCTTTTGATAGAATAAAAAGACATCCCTTGTGTTGTACAGATTTAATTAATATAAAAAACAAATAAGCAGAGCTAAATAAAGAGGATTCTATCCAATCCGTTGTTAGTACAACAACTAGTAAAATAAATAATAAAATAAGTGCAGCTAATGTGGCCCATTTTACGTATTGATAAGATCTTGAATGTTTTGATATAGGCTGCATTTCTTTCCACTCAGCAGGTATGAGAATACTATTAAACTCTCTCTCTGTTCTAGGAAATAGAGCCTGAGTTGACATTTCAGCTGCTTTCTTAATATTCATTCTGTATTGAATGATGTAAGCAATACAAGTAATAAAGATAATAATAAAAATGATATCAATCATTTCACTTCCTCCTCTTAATCCACTAAGTACTACTCTTTCAATAAATAATACGAATAAGTTACCATTAAGTTTCATAAAAAGGGTAAAATTCCCACCTTCTTTTAAATAGAAAAAACTGATCGAATGAGCCGACCAGTTTTTGATAGTAGTTTATTTCGCTTGAAAGGGAGCAACTCGATGTTTCGTTGCTTGCTCATATGAATAAGCAATTTCCAACAAAGTTGGTTCCATATATGCTTTGGCTGTAAACGTAATTCCTACAGGTTCACCATCATTTGTGTAACCAGCTGGTACAGTAATGGATGGATATCCTGCCTTCGCTGGAATCATTGCCCCAAAGTTGTTCGGGAAAACAATTGCATCTAATCCTTGTTCCTGCATGACACTATCAATTCCTTTTATTTTGGATAAAGTATCATCTTTTTCTAAGCTTTCTAGATATTCTGGCTCAATAAGATTGCCGCTTGTTGCATTTGCATCAAGAAATAGTTTTTGACCAAATTTCAGTGCCTTCTCACCAATTTCTTCATTTGCTTTTATCACATCAGTTAGAGTTCGTACTCCGACAGTAGAGTCAATCGTTTTTAGGTAAGCATTAAGATCCGTTTTAAATTCATATAAAAGAACATTTATATCCCATTCTTCATTTGTTGAAGGTATGGTGATTGGATCAACAACTTCCACACCAAGCTCCTTCAACTTATTAATCGCGTTGTTCATAACTGTTAACTGTGATTCATTTAACTCATCAAAATATGTTTCTCGCGCAATCCCAATTTTCTTCCCCTTTAGCCCATCTTTCACAAGATGTTGGTAAAATCTATATCAGCAAGCTCATTCGTTAAAGTGATAGGGTCTTTTGGGTCTTTTGCTGTTAGTACATTTAACAATATCGCAGCATCCCTAACAGTTCTCGTCATTGGACCTGCCGTATCTTGTGTATGTGAAATCGGAATAATTCCTTTTCTGCTAATAAGACCAACAGTCGGCTTGATCCCCACAAGTGAATTTTGACTGGCAGGACTTAAAATAGAGCCTGATGTTTCTGTACCAACTGCTACTACTGCTAAATTTGCAGCAATTGCCGCTCCTGACCCTGCACTTGATCCTCCTACAATAAAGTCTGTACCGTAAGGGTTTAAGACCTGGCCTCCTCTTGAGCTATACCCAGTTGGCATATCCTCAGCAATAAAATTGGCCCATTCGGTTAAATTGGTTTTACCAAGAATAATAGCCCCAGCGTCACGCAGCTGTTTAACAAGTGTTGCATCTTCATGAGCATAAGATTCCGCCAGCACAAGAGAGCCTGCACTTGTATGCATCTTGTCAGCTGTATCGATATTATCTTTTATGACAACAGGAATCCCGTGCAATGGTCCGCGGCTGCCGTTAGTTTTCCGTTCGTAATCTAATGAGTCGGCAATATGTAATGCTTCGGGATTCACTTCAATTATGGAATTTATTTTTGGTCCATCTTGATCAATCTTTGCGATTCTTGATAAGTACATCAGCACTAATTCTCTTGATGTTATTTCATGATTATTTAGCTTTTCTTGAATTTCATCAATTGTTACTTCAACAAGCCATTCATTTTTTAGTTGTTCAAGCTTTTCATTCTGCATGTTAGGTTCCTTCCTTGTCCATTTTTCACTTTATATATAGTTTACTTTTATTTTCTTTTTATTACCATTTTTTAAGGAGTTACAATCTCTACTCATAAATAGTAGTTCTATAACTTGGTTGTTGATTTCCGTTACAGGCATTCGCTTTCCGCGGGCGGTCCGGGAGCCTCCTCGGCGCATGCGCCTGCGGGGTCTCCCTTTGACACGCTTCTCCCGCAGGAGTCTCATGCCTTCCACTCCAATCAACAATGTGGTCAAAAATAAATGTTAACTATTAAATAGCAAACAAAAAAGCAGTAAACTCAAATTGAATTCACTGCTTTAGAAAATATACTTTAGTTTGATTCATTTAAATGCTTTAGTACAACTGTTGATAAACAATCAATAAATTCTGGTTTTGCGTTTGGCATTTCAGGGCGGTAGTAACTTGCACCAAGTTCGTCTGTGATTACTTTACACTCATAGTCATTATCATAAAGAACTTCGAGATGGTCAGCTACAAACCCTACTGGTATATAAACAAAGGTTCTGTAGCCTTCTTCGTATAAATCTCTAGTAAGATCTTGAACATCTGGCCCTAACCAAGGCTCTGGAGTGTTACCAGCACTTTGCCAGCCTGTTACGTATTTTTTAATACCAGCAGCTTCTGCAATTAAATCAGCTGTTTCTTGAAGCTGGTGTGGATATGGATCTCCATTTGCGATAATCTTTTCTGGGAGACTGTGCGCAGAAACGACAAGAACAGAAGAGTTTCTTTCTTCTTCAGTCATGCCGCTGTATGTTTCTTTAAGTTGATCTGCCCAATAGCTGATAAATTTAGGCTCTTTATACCAGCTTTCAACTGATGTAATGGTTAATCCACCAAGCTTTTCAGCCTCTTCCTTAGCTCGTCCATTATACGACTTTACACTAAATGTTGAGAAGTGAGGTGCTAATACAATACTCACAGCTTCTGTAATTCCATCCTCATGCATTTGTTTTACAGCGTCCTCAACGAATGGCTCGATATGCTTTAAGCCAAGGTACATTTTAAATTCAATTTCATCTTGTATGCTATTTAGATGTTGTTCAAGCTTTTCCGCTTGCTCTAATGTAATTTTAGCTAATGGAGAAATTCCACCGATTGCTTCATAACGATCCTTTAAATCCTGTAGCATCTCAGGAGCCGGCTTACGACCATGACGGATATGAGTATAGTAGCGCTCAATGTCTTCCTCTTTATAAGGCGTACCATACGCCATGACTAGTAATCCCATTTTTTTCTCACTCATATTATTCACCTCAATAAAGTACTATCTTTTATTATGCCTTAGTTGCTTACCTTTGCCTTTTTGGAATAATCATGCACAAAAGAAGTTAATTTTTTTAGTGACTCTGGATTTACCTGCGGAAAAACACCATGACCTAGATTGAAAATATATCCGTCTTGCTGCATTCCCTGATCTAAAATAGCTTTTGCTCTTTCTTCAATTACTTCCCACGGAGAAAGTAAGATTGCTGGATCAAGGTTTCCTTGTAAAGTTTTTGTCAATCCCATGGAACGTGCCTCAGAAACAGGTAATCTCCAGTCAAGGCCAACTACATCAAGTGGCAGATCATGCCATTCTTTAGCAAGGTGGCTAGCTCCAACACCGAACATGATAAGAGGTACATTCTCATCCTTAAGCTCACTGAAAATTCTCTCCATCGTAGGCTTAATAAATGTACGATAATCTGCAACATTTAAAGCCCCTACCCATGAATCAAAAACTTGAATAGCTTTAGCACCTGCGCGAATTTGTGCTTTTACATATGTAATACTCATTTCAGCTAGCTTATCCATTAATGCAAACCATGCATGTGGCTCTGAGTACATAAATGCTTTTGTTTTATTGTAATTTCGAGATGGGCCACCTTCGATCATATAACTAGCTAGGGTAAAAGGAGCTCCGGTAAATCCGATAAGCGGAACAGTTAATTGCTCTTCAGTAAGCAATTTAATAGTATCCAATACATAAGGAACATCGCTTTCCGGATCTATTTCTCCCAATTTCTCGATATCTCTCATTGATCGGATCGGGTCATCAATAACAGGACCAATTCCTGATTTAATTTCAACATTTACTCCTATAGCTGGAAGTGGAGTCATGATGTCTTTATATAGAATGGCAGCATCAACATCGTACTGTTCTACCGGTAATCTCGTTACATAAGCACAAAGTTCCGGTTGATGCGTAATCTCAAACAGGCTGTATTTTTCCTTAATTGCCCGGTATTCAGGTTGTGATCTCCCTGCCTGCCTCATATACCAAACTGGAACATAGTCCGTTTTTTCTCCACGACACGCTTTTAGAAACGTATCATTGATCTTTTTTTCAGCCATCCAAAAAAGTCCACCTTTCTATGTAGAAGGGGCTAACCCCTTTATTAAATAATATTAATTATAAAGTAATATTTATTCTATATTAAACTCTCTGCCCTTTCAACTATAACGGTTTCATTTCCTGTTGTATAGCTTAGATATGCAAATGTCAAAAAAAAGACGAAATCAGCTAAGCTTTCCTTTCACCTCAATTATTTGAACTAAATAAAGTAGGTTTCCGTGATTTCGTTTGAATTCCTTCTTCATTCGTTTGCGTGTTAAAAGGAGCAACCGAATAAGAGGATTCTGAAAACACATTAGCAAATGGTATCTCATAGACACCTGTCCCCTTAACCGTACCTATTAACTCTGTTGAATTTCCATCTGAATGCTCATAGATTCGGTATTCTACCCGTTCATCTTTTAAAGGCTCCCACTCAAGCGTTAATGTAATTAACCCTAGTGGTTTGAACGTATATCTCGCTTCAACTTGGTCTATCTCTTTTATTCTTATAGGGCTTTCTAGGTCCTGTACACCTTCAGGCATAGCAAAGGCTACATCTTGATCCCATTTAGCATCATTTAGAATGTCTTTAAAAAGCTTAGTTGGATAAGAGCTTCCATGTGTTAAATAATGTTCTTTATCTGTTTGATCATAGCCCATCCAAAGAGCACCAACTACATTTTCCGTGTATCCAACAAACCAGGCATCCTTTGAGGCTCCAGGGACATTTGGATAAGAAGTTGTTCCTGTTTTACCTGCTAACTCTCCTTTAAAATGACCATTTTGTGCTGTTCCTTCTGTAACAACATGCTGCAGCATACGTGTCATATCCCAAGCTGTTTGTGGTGAAAACACATCTTTCGTTTTTGAATGATGCTCGGCTATTACTTTGCCATCTCTATTTTTTATTTCTTGTATAAGATGATGTTCACTGTAACTGCCATTTGTAGCAAAGGTCCGATATGCATTCGCCATTTGAATAGGTGTTACCCCTTCAGACAGTCCACCAAGGGCAATTGCAAGACCATCATCTTTAATCCCCATTCCGAGAGATTTTAAGTATTCTTTACTAGTTTTTATCCCTATTTCTGATAACGTCCAAACAGCAGCAGCATTTTTTGATGAAATAAGCGCTTCAAACATAGATACCTCTCCGTCATACTGATTATCATAGTTTTTAGGGGAATAATCACCATATGTTAACTGCTCATCTTTTAGTAACGAGTATGGTTTAAATAATTTTGTTTCTATTGATGGAGCATAAACAGCAACTGGTTTAAATGTTGAGCCAGGCTGTCGTTTCGCATTAAGTCGATTTAATCCTTTTGGTACATAATCACGACCACCAATTGCAGCTATAACCCCACCTGTTTTGTTATCAAGTAAAATAAAAGCTCCTTGTGCAAAATCATCTGTTCCAGGAAAATATTCCTTATTCTGAAATAAATCATAAGCAGATTTTTGCAAGCTAATTTGTAGTGGAACCTTGATGGTATATCCACCTCTTAATAATTCTTCATTCGAAATGGCATACGTTTCTTTTGCTTCATCAAAAACCATATCAATATAAGTAGTAAGCCATGGACTTTCTTGTTTTTTATTTACATTAAGCTTAACCGTTTTCCCTTGAGTTCTAACAACTTCATCATAAGTGATGTAGCTTTGATCTCCCATTAAACTTAAAATAACATTCCGTCTTTGCTTACTTTTTTCTGGATTTGCGATCGGTGAGTATGTTGAGGGCGCTTTTGGAATTCCTGCGAGCAACGCCCCTTCTTCAAGACTCAATTCTGAAACATCTTTATCAAAATATAACTTTGCTGCAGCCTTTATCCCGTATGCTCCATGTCCAAAATATACTTGATTTAAATACATTTCTAGTAATTTGGCTTTGCTATACCTTTTTTCTAAGTTAACTGCAATGATCGCTTCCTTTGTTTTTCTTAGAAGTGTTTTATCATTTGTTAAAAAAATATTTTTGGCTAGTTGTTGAGTAATTGTACTACCACCTTCTACTTTTCCCCCAGCCAAAATATCTTTATAAAGGGCACGTGTTATGGCTCTAGCATCAATTCCGTGATGCTCATAAAACCTCTGATCCTCAACTGAAATGAAAGCTTTTTGAACATATTCAGGAACTTCAGAAATATTGACAAGCTCTCTATTTTCGATGTAAAGCTTTGTAATTTCTTTTCCCTCAACATCAACAAGCTTTGACGCTGTATTCATTACTAATTTTTCTTCATCGATGACATAATTCCCCATAAAGATAATAAAAAGATAACCTAATAGAGCAAAGATTACGACGCTAACTAATGCAATGCTTGATAAAAGAAGTTTCTTTTTCATATCATCACCCCTTTTAGCTTAGTATTGTTAATAATAGGAAGGTATATGTGTTGAAAACACTAAAAATGGAAATATATAAAAAACAGTTGATATAATATAACTAAATAAACTTTACTTGAGGTGAAACGAATTGAAGCTATACATCACATATGGCACTGTTGATTATTTAGCAAAATTAGAAAAAAGCCACGCCGACCATACCCTTCTACTCATGGCTAACCAGGACACTGGAGTACTTTTTCACGAATCAGATGCTAAAACGATTTTTAAGGAACCAAAAACTTATGAGGTATTAGATTCAACTGGTAACATTAAAAATGGTTCATTTGCTGTTTTAAACAATATTCCTGTCTCAGATGAAGGAAGGCCACTATTTGAAAAACGGTTCAGCGAAAGAGCCCGGATGATTGAAAATGAGCCAGGCTTCTCCGCTATCCGTGTGTTGCGACCAAAAAGCAGTGATACTTATATTATCTTAACATTATGGGAAAGTGAGAAACACTTTAAGGATTGGCAGAACTCCAAAGCATACGAGCATGCACATAAAAAAAGAGGTTCAGAAGAAGGAATTGACCGACAATCTATTTTCCCACGCCCTTCATATGTAACGACCTATTCAATTGTTAATAACGACGAATAAACATTTAAGGAGGCTGACCAAAGTAGCAGGTCAGCCTCTTGTCCTATAACTCATTCAATTCCTGTGTCATTTTGACAATATTTCCTTGGAAATGACATCTTATTTCTACACAGATGATCCTAAATTTCTACATCTACAATCAAATAAATATATAATTCATCCTTTGATTTCCCTCTCACATCTTATCCTCATTCCTCATAAAGTGTAAAGAAACCATTTAGGCTTTTGCTGAGGAGTGATCATAATTTGGTAGAAATAACACTCATTCACTGGGTTTATCTACTGTTTATAGTTGGGATTATCGGCTTTATGCTTTTCCGACGTGATACAACGATTGTTTGTATAGTAGGTATACTCTCATTAGCTGCTTTTTCAACACTTTCTGTTAGTGATTCGATAACAAGTCTTTTTAATAGCTTTACCTTTGCTATCACACAACTGTTACCGACAATACTCGTTATTTCAATTATTGTCGCAATGAGTAAGATTTTGACCATTTCAGGCATTAATGAAGTTATGATCTTACCATTCTCAAAAATCATTAAAAATCCAACAACTGCCTTTTGGACAATTGGAATTTTAATGATGATCATTTCCTTTTTCTTTTGGCCTTCACCAGCAGTTGCATTAATAGGTGCTGTATTGTTACCAGTGGCCATTCGGGCCGGATTACCTGCACTCGGTGTGGCAATAGCAATAAATTTGTTCGGTCATGGAATTGCTCTTTCTGGGGACTTTATTATTCAGGCAGCTCCTAAGCTTACCGCTGAAGCAGCCGGAATCCCAGTTGGAGATGTGATTGAAGCAAGTATCCCACTTGTTATTACAATGGGACTTGTAACGACAATCTCTGCTTTTTTTCTTTTAAAAAGAGACATAAGACTAGGTAAAGATTTTCCAACCGTTTCAACATCATCTCCTACTGAAGAGACAGATCACAGCTTGTTATCAACAACAACAAAAAAATGGCTTGCCATTATGATCCCAATCATTTTTGTAATGGATGTTATTTTAATGATTACATTAAATCTACAAGGTGGAGATGCCACCGCGTTAATAGGTGGAACAGCCTTACTTATTTTAATTCTCACAACCTGTTTAGCTCATAAGAAACGGGGACTTGAGGAATCGACGAATTATTTAATAGAAGGCTTTCAATTTGGATTTAAAGTGTTTGGGCCAGTTATTCCAATTGCTGCATTTTTTTATTTGGGTGATGCGGGATATTACGACATTGTCGGTCATTATCTTCCAGAGACTTCTGAAGGAATCGTCAATGATTTAGGTGTTGCTCTTGCAAATATTGTTCCTTTAACACCGGAAGTTGGAGCCGTCACATTAACAGGTGTAGGGATACTAACAGGACTTGATGGTTCAGGCTTTTCAGGTATATCTCTCGCTGGTTCAATTGCACAACTGTTTTCAACGGCAATCGGAGTTAGTACTGCTACATTAACAGCATTAGGTCAAGTAACAGCTATTTGGGTTGGAGGAGGAACCATTATTCCATGGGCCCTCATTCCAGCAGCGGCGATTTGTGGAGTGGATCCGTTTGAATTAGCTCGAAGAAATCTTCTTCCTGTTTCGATTGGTTTAGTCGCAACGACTATTGTAGCTATGTTTTTATTGTAGATTAAAGACTTTAGTAAAGAATAGAAAAGATCCTGTAAACAAAACTGTTTAACAGGATCTTTCTTGTTATCTTTGGAATTTCTCAAGAAATCTTGTCGGATATTCGCTAGGAATCTTGCTTACCTCATCTAGTTGATTCCATTGTCCAGCTGTTAACTCCCAATCAACACTTCCCATATTTTCATTAAACTGCTCCAGGCTGCTGGCACCAAAAATAGGTGATGTGATTTCTTCTTTTTGTAGAAGCCACTTTAGGGAAACCTGTGCAGGTGTTTTATCAACTGCTTGAGCGATCTCTTCGACTGTTTGTAAAATCTTAAAGTTCTTGTCATTATCTCGGTTCTCCCAGCTAGACTCACCCACACCTTTAGAGAGCCTGCCGGTTGTAGGAGACTCACCTTGTTTATATTTGCCTGTTAAAAATCCTCCACCAATCGGTGCCCAAGGAATTACCCCAACATTTTCCTCTCTGCAAAGAGGTAAGATTTCACGGTCCATTTCCCGGTTAATCAAACTATACTGTGGCTGAATGGAAATGAATCTGACCATATTATGAAAATCACTATATGATAAAGCTTTCATCATTTGCCATGCAAGAAAGTTTGAACAGCCTATGTATCTCACCTTGCCAGAACTAACAAGGTCATCCAATGTTCGAATTGTTTCTTCAATTGGTGTTAGGTTATCCCAAACATGAAGTTGATAAAGATCAATATAGTCCGTATTCAACCTTTTTAAACTTTGATCTACACCTTCAAGAATTCTACGTCTTGAATATCCAAAGTCATTAGGATGTGGACCAACCCTCATTCTAACTTTTGTAGCTAAGACAACCTCCGAACGGCGTTCTTTAATGGCATGACCAACTATTTTTTCTGATTCCCCACCAACATAAACATCTGCAGTATCAATAAAGTTACCACCCTGATCAAGAAAGTTGTGAATCATACGAATAGAATCCTCTTCTGTTACTTCTTTTCCAAATGTCATGGCGCCTAAGCATAACTCAGAAACTAATAAGCCACTTTTCCCTAGTGTTTTATACTTCATTATCTTTCTCCCCTCGTTTTTAGTTCTGTCTATCTAATATTCTAGATGCAATAAGTTTATCCCTTTAAATAACTACCGTAGAAAAGAAACTATTAAAAAATCAAATTCTTTTACATCTTTTGTAAATTATAAAGTCATACTAAAAAACAATAGGAGGTGAAGAAGTTGCCTAATCCATTTGAAGCTGTATGGAATACATTAAAAACAACGATTGATAAAATAGACGAACCTCACTCTCCTCTACATGTCATTGAGGTTGGTGACCTTTGGAAGTATTTAACGATGCTAGAAGAGTTTATTCGTTATGAAGAAGTTGGATTAAACACTACCTCAGATGATGAGGTAAGAGAAATACTTGTTGATGCGGTCAAATTGTGTGAATCTCATGTAAAAAGGTTAAGTGACTTTATGAAAAAAGAAGGTGTACCTTTACCAGATGTCACATCTGCCAAACCAGAGTCAAACCCAAAGGAAGTTCCTTTAGGTGTTAAGCTGACAGACGATGAACTTACAAATGGAATTGCATTTAAGTTAGTCCTGTGTATGCAAGCATGTGCAAAAGGACAAGCTGATGCTATCCGTAATGATGTTGGCTTACTCTGGCTAAATTTCTATACAGAATGGGTAGCTTTTGGAACAACATTAAAAACGTTAATGCGTAAGCGTGGTTGGATTAAAGTTCCTCCTTATTATTACCCGCCTGGTTCACCTGTTCAATAAAATAAAAAACCAACTCAATAATACGCTGGAGTTGGTTTCTTATTTTACTTTTTATTTATTCATTATACTGAATTTTAAATAGAAATATCGCCTTTTGATTTTCTGGTAATGACTATTTTATGTAAATATAAATCTAAATGTATAATTCCAATTAGCAAAAGAGAACCAGCAATCATTCCCCCAATTACATCTGTTAAAAAATGCTCTCCTTCCAACAGTCGGCTCAACCCAATTACAAGGACTATTAAACTTGTACAAACTAAAATAATTTGTTTCATTTTCTTATCAATTGTTTTTTTCAATAGTTTATAAGTGTTTGTTCCAAACAGAAGAAGTCCAACCATTACATGACCACTAGGAAAGCTATATCCTTCTTCAAATTATTTTCTTGAAATTTTCAAAATTTTTCAATACAATCTATCTAATATTAATACGAATCTATTTTAATACATTTTACTTTGTAAACATATGATTTCACATGGCTTTTTATATGAGAAAACTCATAGATACTAACAATCTCTATCAAGGGGGAATACGATGCTTGATCATCTCTGGTCTACTCTAGACAGTTATTTTTCAGAAATGGTTACCATTCGCAGATATTTACATATGCATCCAGAGCTTTCTTTTAAAGAAGAAAAAACATCTGCATATATTTTAAATTATTATAAAAAACTTGGTGTTAACGTACGTGGGAGTGTTGGTGGTAACGGGGTTGTAGCAACAATTAAAGGTGATCTCCCAGGTCCTACTGTTGCGCTAAGAGCCGATTTTGATGCCTTGCCAATTCAGGATGAAAAAGATGTTGAATACAAATCAACTGTTCCTGGCGTGATGCACGCATGTGGACATGATGGGCACACAGCAACATTACTTGTGTTAGCAAAAACACTTCATGAAAATCGTCATCAGCTTAACGGAAATATTGTCCTTATTCACCAACATGCAGAAGAATACGCACCAGGTGGAGCAAAATCCATGATTCAAAACGGCTGCTTAGAAGGTGTTGATGTGATCTTTGGTACACATTTATGGGCTACTGAACCTGTCGGTACAATTCAGTATCGTGTTGGTCCCTTAATGGCTGCTGCAGACCGCTTTGAAATTACTATTCGCGGAAAAGGCGGACATGGTGCACAACCCCATAAAACAAAGGATGCAATCTTAATAGGATCTCAAGTGGTAACAAGTTTACAACAAATTGTCAGCCGTAGAGTAGACCCAATTCAATCGGCTGTAGTAACAGTTGGTTCATTTGTTGCAGAAAATGCCTTTAACATTATTGCAAATTCAGCAAAGCTTATTGGCACAGCCAGGACCTTTGATGAAGATGTTCGTACACAAATTGAACGTGAAATTGAAAAGGTTGTAAAAGGAACTTGTCTTATGAACGATGCAGATTATGAGTATGAATATTTTAGAGGATACCCAGCGGTTGTTAATCATGAGGAAGAAACAGAGTTTTTAAAACAAATTGCACCAAGCGTACCAGGTGTTTTTAAAGTTGAGGAAAGCCCACTTCAAATGGGTGGGGAAGATTTTTCCTATTATCTACAAAATGTGAAAGGAACTTTTTTCTTTACTGGAGCTAAGCCTGTGAAAGCGGAAAATGCTTATCCTCATCACCATCCTAAATTTGATATTGATGAGAAAGCTCTACTTATTGCTGCTAAAACACTTTGTAAAGCTGCTATTCAATACCAAATTGATCACGTCAAAAATCCATCCGCTATAGAACAAGGATAACAATTATAAAGAAAGGCAGGAGCTGTGTTAGCCCTGCCTTTGTTGCGTATACTAATGTATTCATTCGACAAAATTCGGGAAGTGACAGTGCTCGACCCCC
>NZ_NUMC01000070.1:0-1508 GCF_002577655.1 Bacillus sp. AFS040349
CTGTGGTCAAACCCCCAATAAATAGACAAAAAACAAAACGACAAAATTGGAAAATAAATGAAATGTAATTGTCCTTTGAATTTTAAACTGAGATTTATTTAATACTTGACATGGAGCCTCTGTGGGCATTATTCTGCCACCAAAAAGCCAGCCATTTAGTTAATGGTTGGCATACCAAACAAGGCAATCATGCCCACCACTTCATATCAAGTTGCTGCTTTGAAGTTTGATACGCAAAGCCCCAGCTTCTTAGTTTGGATATAATCCTTATAATATTCACTTGGAGAAACAAAACCGGTTCTTGTATGAATTCGTTCCTCGTTGTAATAATGTACATATTTTTTAAAGTTTGTATCACTTGTTTTTATGTTATTTGTGGGATAAAAACATGGAAACTCAGATTTTAGTTGGGAAAAAAAGCTCTCTATTACCGCATTGTCCCAACAATTTGCTTTACGTGACATACTCGGAGTAAAGTGTAGATTCTTGCTTAATTCATTGTAACTAAGGGATCTATAGACACTTCCTTGATCACTATGAATGACTACGCCTTTTAAATCTTTCAGATTTCTATTTTTCATCGCCTTTTTTACAGTAGCTTCAATTAATTCAGTGTTTGGACTTGTGCTAATCTCAAAAGCAATAATTTCACTGTTAAATAAGTCTAGAATAGCTGAGATACATCTTTTATGTGACCCAATCCATACCTCAGTCATATCTGTTACCCATTTTTGATTAGGGTGAACTGCTTTGAAATTTCTTTTTAAAATATTTTCATATACAAAACCAGCTGCTTGAACTTTAGACTCTTTGGTTGTTTTTGGCCGTCTTACTTTGGCTTTTAAGTTTGTTACTTTCATTAAGCGAGCTACTCTTTTGTGATTCACTACTATTCCTTTATTCTTCAATACTTTCGAAATTCGTTTAGCACCATAGGTGCCCTGATGACGATTATAGATACGTTTAATAAGGCTTAAAATTTCACGATCCCCTTTACCAATTTTTCTACTAGGACGTTTAATATAAGCGTAATATCCACTTTTAGATACCCCTAAAACCTTACATAACAACACCACAGAATATTCCTCTCTCAAGTGGGTAATTGCCTCATATTTTGTGTTTATTTTTTCTCCTTGAGAAAGGCCTGGAACTTTTTTAGGATTTCATTCTCTAGTTCTTTTTCTTTAAGTTTCTTTTCTAACTCTCTTATCTTTTCATCTTGTTTTTGAGTTGAAGAATGGGCAACAGATTTAGGATTAATTAATCCTTTTTCTCCATTTTTCTTATATGCATTAACCCATCGATTAACCGTATCACGATGAAGGTCTAAATCTTTAGCCACAATTGCCACTGGTGTAAGATCTTCCAATACTCTACGAACAGCTTTTAACTTAGTTTCGACAGTATTATGTTGTTTTGCCATCTCTTATCCCCCCAATAAAAATGTATATATGTCGTACTTTAATTATAATTCATATGTCCATTATAAGGGGGTCGAGCACTGTCAC
>NZ_NUMC01000071.1:0-33649 GCF_002577655.1 Bacillus sp. AFS040349
GAGTTGATATAGCTCATAATTAAATCTTTTAAAACGTTGACGTTTCTGTTTTGTTTAGTTTTCAAAGAACTACTTTAGCTGATTACTTTATCAGCGACAAAAATTATTGTATCAAACATTTTCTTTGTTGTCAACTTCTATGAACCATTTTTCTTAGAAAGAAAAATTAATATCATATCTTGTAGCAACAAATATTATCTTACCATTTCACTTCGCAGAAGTCAATGGTGTTTTTAAATCTTTTTTGTCTTCATATCGCCTTAATTAACGACAAGTAATATCTTATCATCCATCATCACCTATGTCAACTTCCATGAAAACATTTATTTTATTATGATAGATACTCTTCATTATAAAAGATAATTAAATACATCAAATACTAATGAAGCAATTCTATATTCTTTGCTTGATTAAGACTGTTCCTCCTAGTGTCGAGAAAGTTTCATTTCTTGATTTTGATAACTGATTAAACTTTTCTTGCGTTTCTAGAACATCAACATTTATTCGATGTAAGCATTGAAAGGAGATGAAGAATATAATAAAATCAAGTTAACAGGAACACATGTTCTTAACTTGAATAATGGCGGTGATACATATGAAGGCATGGGAAGCAGCATATTTAGCTGGTATTATCGATGGTGAGGGATCAATCACACTAACTAGAATTCATAAAAATGAACATCGGAGACCTTGTATTACAATTGCATCCACAGACAAAGAACTATTAATTTACACTAAATCTTTGACTGGAGAAATTATTAGCAATAAAAAAAATTATAATCCTGAAAAACATAAGGATTCTTTTACTTTAAACATAAAGAAAAAAGAAAAGGTTATTAGTATACTTACCCTTGTTTTACCGTATTTAAGAGTCCCTTTAAAAAGAAAACGTGCACTATAGATTATAGATCACTACGATAATGTCACAATTAGAAACGGTAAATACAGTAAGGAGCGTTTAGAACAAAAGTTAGCTTTTGAAAAAGCATTTTTTGAAAACTGATTAAAAGACAAAATAAAAACCACCAAATTTGTATTTGGTGGAGACGGTGGGACATGCTATTCCATGCTTTCGTCATGGCACTGACTATATCTTGAACCTCTTTAAGGTCCTTCGGCGTCTTATACGAAAAGTAGATTTACCTGAGTTTCAGGCAGATTTTCGTATCCTAGTACTACCAAATACTTGATAGCCTATAAGTCGATACACGGCTGTTGGATTACTCCACATACCGCTCGGCATTGCCCTATCACAATGAGTGACTTAGGTTTCACCGATAAAGCCGAATTTTCACTTATGTGTTACCACATAAGGCGACTAATACTTAATCGAACCCACGTCCAGACATATCGGCACTTAAGCGTCTACGAGCGTAGTCGATATATTCGCGGTTTCGCTAACTCATATGCCTATCGACAGGCGTCAGAGCAGCTAGTCTGATTGGTCTCTTCCATCATCCCCAGACGGAGGAATTAGGCGTAGTCCACTAAGAGTGAGTCCCTTACCCTACCACATGGACGATGGAGGGAGGAACAGCTAAGCAGTTATTAAGCTGCTAAAGCTAAGTTATTGTTAGATTTGCCAGTTATTATTGGCGTGACGTTTTTACGAAGACGATCCCTTCGGCCCGCAACCTAAGCTCGAACTACCCCTGTCGAATCCGTAACGTCCCCATGTAAGCCGTATATACCAGCTAGGGAATACGGGAAGTTTAAAGATAGGTAAGCTTAATTGCTTATTAAGTTTTTAAAAAGTAAGTTGACTGTCTTACAAAACTTATTATATCAGACTGGCTCAAAAATGCAATTGTAAGGTTTTCCCACTACATTTTTTGACGTTCTCTAAAGGCACGTTCGATATCACGCTTTGCTTCCTTCTTCTTCAGATCTTCACGTTTATCGTATTTCTTTTTCCCTTTACCAAGACCGATTAGCACCTTTGCATAACCATTTTTCAGATACATCTTTAAAGGAACAAGGGCATAACCTTCTTCTTTGGTTGCACCAATTAGTTTCACAATCTCACGCTTATGAAGTAATAGCTTCCTTTGTCTTAGTGGATCGTGATTATAGCGATTTCCTTGTTCATACGGGCTAACGTGCATGTTCAATAGAAATACTTCTCCACGATCGATACGTGCATAGGAATCCTTTAAGTTTACACGTCCATTACGAATTGATTTAATTTCCGTACCTTGAAGGACAATGCCAGCTTCAAATGTTTCTTCTATTGAATAGTCATGATTTGCTTTTTTGTTTTGGGCGACTACTTTTCCCATACCTTTTGGCATTGTGTTCACTCCCCTCGATCTAGCGATACGTTCTATTTTAGCAAAAATTGGACTGTAACTCAATAAATAGAGCTAAAGAGAGACTGACACTAAGGATTGTCAGTCCCTTCAGATCATTAGCGTTTTTTCTTACGTTTTGCTTTTGGTGCATTTTCAAAGTGCTTTTTCTTCTTTTTACGAGGAGGACGTGTTGACCATTCGCCATCTTTGTCATTTCCACGTGTTTTGCTGTTATTACCGCCGCCACGACCATTGGAATCTTTTCTTCCTTTACCAGCAATGATGACTTTTGGTTTGTCTTTTTCAGGACGTCTTCTTGTCCCTTTCATACCAACAATTTCGAAATCAATAGCGCGCTCGTCTTTGTTTACATTTACTACACGTACAGTAATTTCGTCACCAATTCTGTAGACATTACCAGTACGTTCACCAATCATCGCATAATGTTGCTCATCATACCGGTAATAATCATCTGTCATATAGCTGACGTGAATAAGACCTTCTATTGTATTTGGAAGTTCCACGAACATACCGAAGTTTGTAACAGAACTGATCATACCGTCATATTCTTCGCCAATTTTATCAAGCATGTACTCCGCTTTTTTCAGTTCATCTGTTTCACGCTCTGCCTCTACCGCTCTTCGTTCCATGTTGGAGGATTGTTCAGCGATCACAGGTAAGCTTTCCGCCCAATGTGCACGAGTTTCTTCATCAACTTTTCCTTCTATTAGATATGTGCGGATTAAACGATGCACAATTAAATCAGGATAACGACGAATTGGTGATGTAAAATGTGTGTAAAACTCCGTAGCTAGTCCAAAGTGACCTAAGCTTTCTGGATCGTATTTCGCCTGTTTCATTGAACGGAGCATAACTGTTGAGATAACTGTTTCTTCTGGTTTACCCTGTACTTCTTCTAAAATATCTTGCAATGCTCTTGGATGAATTTCATTTCCTGCACCCTTTACTGAGTACCCAAAATTCGTAATGAACTGAAGAAATTTTTGTAGTTTTTCAGCATTTGGATCTTCATGAATTCGATATATAAACGGTACATTCATCCAATGGAAGTGCTCTGCTACTGTTTCATTGGCAAGCAGCATAAACTCTTCAATAAGACGCTCTGCTACTGAGCGTTCGCGAATCACAACTTCCGTTGGCTTTCCTTCTTTGTCGACAAGCACCTTTGCTTCTTTAAAATCAAAGTCAATGGCACCACGCTCCATACGCTTTTGGCGCAGTACTGCTGCAAGCTCACCCATTTGTTCAAACATTGGAATAAGACTTTCATATTTTTTTAGAAGCTCTTCATCGCGGTCTTCTAAAATTTTATTTACATCAGAGTACGTCATACGCTCTGTTGTTTTTATCACACTCTGGAAAATTTCATGTTTAACAACTGTTCCTTTTTCATCGATTTCCATCTCACAAGAAAGTGTTAAACGATCCACTTTAGGATTTAAAGAACAAATTCCATTTGATAAACGATGTGGAATCATTGGAATCACACGGTCAACAAGATACACACTTGTTGCGCGGTCTAATGCTTCGCGATCAATTGGTGATTGCTCTGTTACATAATGACTAACATCAGCGATATGAACACCCAGCTTATAGTGGCCATTATCTAACTTTGTTACTGTAACTGCGTCATCTAAATCTTTTGCATCGGCTCCATCAATTGTAACAATTGTTTCGTTCCTTAAATCACGTCTGTCTTTAAGATCTTCTTCTTTTATCGTCTCCGGAACATCGTTTGCTTGCTCAAGTGCTTCGACTGGGAATGGGCCAGGTAATCCGTGCTTATGAATAACAGATAAAATATCAACACCAGGATCATTTTTATGACCGAGAATGTCAATAACTTCCCCTTCTGCACTCATGCGTCCTTCAGGATAAGTTGTTAATTTCACAACAACCTTATGTCCCTCAACAGCACCCTTTGATGCATTTTTTGGAATAAAAATATCATTAGCGATTTTTTTATCATCCGGAACAACAAAACCGAAATTTTTGCTTTCCGTATAAGTACCAACAACCTCTGTTATTCCACGCTCTAAAATACGGACAATCGTTCCTTCTTGTCTTGTCCCACCTGTGCTTGCACTGACTCTGACCATAACAACATCACCGTGCATAGCCGTTTTCAATTCAGTAGGTGGTATAAAGATATCATCTAAAGCAGTGTCCTCAGGGTCAACAAAAGCAAATCCTTTTGAGTGACCAATTAGCTTCCCTTTAATTAAATTCATTTTTTCTGGCAACCCGTAACGGTTGCTTCTTGTTCTTACAACGAGGCCCTGATCCTCCATAACAACTAATGCTTTCACAAAGTCTTTAAACTCCGTTGAATCCTCTATTCCAAATGCTTGCTCAAGCTCTTGAACAGTTAGGGGCTTATAAGCTTCCTCTTTCATAAACGAAAGCAGCTTATCAATATGTACTTGAATTTCTTGATCCATTTTCATCCTCCTTTTCTCGTTCTAAAAAAACCTTACCAATCAAGGCTTTCTAAAAATTGATACACATCCTCATGGAGTTGATCACGTTCTTTATCAAGTGTTAACACATGTCCAGACTCTTCGTACCACTTTATTTGCTTATGATCATTTTCTACTTCATTGTAGATGATGTTTGCACTGTCAGTGTTAATCATATGATCATGTCTACCTTGTGCCACAAACGTTGGCGAATAGATCATGTCTACATTATTTCGGACATCTGCAATTAACTCTTGTAAGGCTTTTAATGTATTCATTGGAGTCTTCTCAAACTCCTTCATCTCTTCTTCTATTTCCTCAGGAGACTTCCCTTCAAACTTTTTATAATTTCTCGCGTACTCGAGAACTCCTTGATACATAACTTCCTCACTTTTAATGTACATTGGTGCACACATTGGGACAATTCCCTTTACAGGTAAAGTGTAACCCAATTTTAATGAGAAAACTCCACCAAGTGATAATCCCCCAACAGCTATGTCCTCAAAACCCATATTTTTCAAATGTTCATACCCTTCTTGTACGTCCTTCCACCAATCTTCAGGCCCTGTATGAACGAGCTCCTCTGGCGGTACACCATGGCCTTTATACTGTGGTGCATGACATGTATAGCCTTTTTCACTAAGAAAGCGTGCCAGCATTCGAACATCCGCTGTGTTCCCTGTAAATCCATGTAATAATAAAACAGCTCTATCGCCGCCTTCAAATGTAAACGGCTTTGGTAAAACTCTTTTCATTCTTACTACTCCTTACTATCTTTTATTTAGTTTATCCCATAAATGCCATCAGTATTACTAAACTAACATTAAGCTATGTATTCTTTACACTTCTATTTAATCAAACACTTTAGCTCTTGAACAATTGTTTGCTTAGTAGCATCTAGCCCCAAACAAAAAAGAGCCTGTTTCTACAGACCCTTTACTTATTATTTATTGAACTACATATGCTACTAAAACAGTTAAAACAAAGAATAAAACAGAAAGTACGACTGTGGCACGGTGTAAAACTAAGTCTAGACCACGAGCTTTTTGTTTTCCAAAAAGCTGCTCCGCTCCACCAGAGATTGCCCCTGATAACCCTGCGCTTTTACCAGATTGTAATAACACAACTGTAATTAAAGCAACTGAAACGATAACAAGTAGAATAATTAATGCTGTATGCATGAGTTGACACCTCCTGAAATGCGCACAAATAGATAGTTTAAATGTACCATACTTCTTTTTGATTCACAATAAAACATTCATCTGTATATGTTTTTTTCTTAGCAAAACGAAATGTTACTTCCCCGTTAATCATTGATGCAAATGGGGATGTACGGTAAATGTACTTACGTTTCTGTATATGAGCAAAGTGTAAAGCACGCAGAAGGAGGACTTTTTACAGATTTTTTTGTTAAGGCTAACTAGTAATTTCGTGGGTTAACCACGAATATGGGTGGTTATCCGCGATGATGGAGCTTTTATCCGCGATTATTGGAATTTATCCGCGGTGATGGAGCCTTTATCCGCGATTATCGGAATTTATCCGCGGTGATGGAGCTTTTATCCGCGATTCAACTAATTTCGTCCATCGTTACTGACGCTTCCCATTTTCCAGATTGTCCAAGAAATAGATTCTATTTTTATTTTGCCCTGTACTCCTCAAATTCATAGTCTGAAACAGTCTAGTAGCAGTGTCAGAAGAATGTAACTTCAAAAACTCTCTTAGTTCCCTATTAGAAATTGTTGTCTTAATTAAAAGTTGATAATCTTCAACCGCCTTAATATGAGCATGTTTATCTTTTGCCCTGCAACTGGGACAAAACCAATTCCCTTTAACACGTTCCATTGGAAGTGCAGCACATTTAGGACAAAAGACACCTTTAAGAAGGTTACTTTCTATTAAATTAAATTTTTCTAGAATGGAGGAGTCTCCTTCTGTATGTTTTTTTAGTAATAATTTAAATATCTTTTTTAAAGCTTTTTCTTCTAATTGGTTTGTGGTTTTGGATTTTTCTAATTGAAGTATTTTAGTAGGTAACTCTTCTTTGTGGATCACTTTGTGGTGAATATGACGTTCATCTGGGGACGTGGTTATAATTGTGTAGGGATTACTAATAACGACTAATGATTGTATTTCTAATTTTTCTAATTTGTTGATACACAACCATTCTTTTAAGTTAGACTTTTGACGTTCAAGCTGAGTCAATGGATAAGCATAGGCAATCTCTTTCCCGTCTTTTGTTTGAATAAGTTGTTTAAATTTAGGATCAAAATAAATAGTTCCGGAGAAATTCTTTATCTCGAGGATAATCGCCATTTTGTTAGTGAAAATTAACGTGTCCATTTGAAAGAAATGTTTGTCTGTTTTTAATCTTAAATGGTGAAAAACAAAGTAGTTTTTTTCATCAAGGTAGCTGAGCGGATAGTCAATGGACTGCTCCCCTTTATAACCAGCCATTCTCTTGTTGTACTCTTCAGTAATGATCGGCAAAGTTGGATGGTATTCGGGTATCCGTGGAAGTAACGCTTCTAATTGAACGATAATACGGGGCTTTTCACGGTGTTTTATGATCATTTTTTCACTCCATATGTAGTTTTGATGTATGTATTCAATATTTTTTGAGAAAATCCTTCTAGTTCCGGGTAAAAAATCTGTTTATCCGCTATTTCAAGGGGCTTTCCGCGATTCTGGGCTTTTATCCGTGATTCCAAGAGGCTTATCCTCGGTTCTGGGCTTTTATCCGCGATTTCAAGAGTCTTATCCTCGGTTCTGGGCTTTTATCCGTGATTAGACAATTTCAGACAAAAACCGAGCTCCTTCCTTTGCCAGCTTCCACATTCCAGTACGAAGCCTCACGAGCAAAACAGGTTTCGCGCATGCAGTACAGATTATGGTACCCAAAGTTTCCCGCACTCCCTATCTTTCATACACCACAAAAAAACTGCCGCACCACGCGGCAGTTCTCCAACTCAACTTAAATTATTTCTTTAAGTTATAGAAAGTTTTAATTCCATCGTATCTTGAAGCGTCTTGTAATTGATCTTCGATACGTAGTAATTGGTTGTACTTCGCAACACGGTCAGTACGTGATGGAGCACCAGTTTTAATTTGACCAGCGTTTGTTGCAACTGCGATGTCAGCAATTGTTGTATCTTCAGTTTCACCAGAACGGTGAGAGATTACTGCTGTGTAACCAGCGCGTTTAGCCATTTCGATTGCTTCGAATGTTTCAGTAAGTGTACCGATTTGGTTAACTTTGATAAGGATTGAGTTACCGATTCCTTTTTCAATACCTTCAGCAAGTTTTTTCGTGTTTGTAACGAATAAGTCATCACCAACAAGTTGAACTTTACCGCCAAGGCGTTCAGTTAATAGTTTGTGACCTTCCCAGTCGTTTTCATCTAAACCGTCTTCGATTGAGATGATTGGGTATTTAGAAGCCATTTCTTCGTACCAGTCAACCATTCCAGCAGAAGTTTTTACAACACCTTCTCCTGAAAGATGGTATTTACCGTCTTCTTTGTTGTAGAACTCAGAAGAAGCAGCATCCATAGCAAGCATTACTTGCTCACCTGGTTTGTAACCAGCTTTTTCAATTGCTTCGATAATTGTTTGAAGAGCTTCTTCGTTTGATCCTAAGTTAGGAGCGAATCCACCTTCATCACCTACAGCTGTGTTAAGACCTTTAGCAGAAAGAACTGACTTTAAGCTGTGGAAAATTTCAGCACCCATACGTAATGCTTCACGGAAGTTTTCAGCACCTACAGGCATAACCATGAATTCTTGAATGTCAACGTTGTTATCAGCATGCTCTCCACCGTTAACGATGTTCATCATTGGTACTGGAAGAGTTTTCGCGCTGAATCCGCCAAGGTATTGGTATAAAGGAACTTGTAGGTAATCTGCAGCAGCACGAGCAGCAGCCATAGATACACCAAGGATTGCGTTAGCACCTAATTTACCTTTGTTTTCTGTACCATCAAGCTCGATTAATGCTTGGTCGATAGCGATTTGCTCAGTTACGTCAAAACCAAGTAATTCTGGAGCGATTAATTCGTTTACGTTTTTCACAGCTTGAAGAACACCTTTTCCAAGGTAACGTTCTTTGTCACCGTCACGAAGCTCAACTGCTTCATATTCACCAGTTGAAGCACCACTTGGTACTAATGTGCGTCCCATACCGCCTGATTCTGTGTGTACTTCTACTTCTATTGTTGGGTTACCACGAGAGTCTAATACTTCACGAGCATATACGTCTACAATGTATGGCATATTGTTTAATCTCCTTTTTTATAAAGAATTTTTTAGTTTGATTTAGTTCTGCCTTTTCATCAATCCATTGTTTGATATCGGAGGTCAGAGGCCGGATTTGAGGCATTCGGAGAAACAACCGATTGCTTTATTTAAAATTACTTTTTAATTAGTGTTGTTCCAGTCATTTCAGCAGGCTTTTCTACATTAAGTAGATCTAGCATTGTTGGTGCTAGGTCACCTAAAATACCATCTTCACGAAGTGTAACTCCCTCTTGTGTCACAATGACAGGTACAGGGTTTGTTGTGTGAGCTGTCATTGGCTCACCGTCTAATGTTACGACTTCATCTGAGTTACCATGGTCAGCTGTGATGATCGCTTTACCGCCTTTTGCAACAATAGCGTCCACAATTTTTCCTAGGCACTCATCAACTGTTTCGATTGCCTTGATTGTAGGTTCAAGCATTCCGGAGTGCCCAACCATATCAGGGTTTGCGAAGTTTAAAAGTATTGCATCAAATTTGTCAGCTGCAATTTCGCCAAGTAACGCGTCCGTTACTTCGTAGGCGCTCATTTCAGGCTTGAGATCATATGTTGCAACCTTCGGAGAATCAATTAAGATTCTTTCTTCGCCTGGAAACTTCTCTTCACGTCCGCCACTCATAAAGAATGTTACGTGAGGATATTTTTCCGTTTCAGCAATTCGAAGTTGAGTTAGATTATTTTGAGATAATACTTCACCGAGCGTATTATCAAGATTAGTTGGCTTGAATGCCACATATCCGTCGACTGTTTCACTAAAGTGTGTTAAACACACAAAGTGTAGGTTTTTCGGATGATTTTCACCACGATCAAATGAACGGAAATCTTCATTTGTGAACGTGTTGGAAATTTGAATCGCACGGTCAGGGCGGAAATTATAGAAAATCACCGCATCATTGTCTTCAATCGTTGCAACTGGTGAACCGTCTTCTTTTGTCATAACAGATGGAATGACGAATTCGTCAAAAATTCCATTGTTATAAGAATCGGCAACAAGCTCATCTGGTGTGCTGTAAGTTGGGCCTTCACCGTATACCATGGCACGGTAAGACTTTTCAACACGATCCCAACGCTTATCGCGGTCCATAGAGTAGTAACGTCCAGATAATGTCGCAATTTCCCCGACACCGTATTCTTTGATTTTTTCTTGAAGTTCATCCAAGTAAACTTTTGCCGTTTTTGGACCAACGTCACGACCATCTAAGAAGCCATGAATGTAAACATTATTTACGCCTTCATCTGCTGCAAGCTTTAAAAGGGCATATAAATGTTGAATATGGCTATGAACGCCACCGTCAGATAGCAAACCGAATAAGTGAAGATTTTTACCTGTGTTTTTCACATGATTAATAGCTTCAACAAACGTGTCGTTTTTTGCAAACTCACCTTCGCGAATTGCTACGTTTACACGTGTTAAGCTTTGGTACACAATACGACCTGCACCAATATTTAAGTGACCTACTTCAGAGTTCCCCATTTGACCTTCTGGAAGACCTACTGCCTCACCTGAAGCGATTAATTGAGCATGAGGATATTGATTCCAAAAGCGATCAAAGTTAGGCTTTTTCGCTTGTGCAACAGCATTACCTTTCGTTTCTTGGCGGCAAGCAAAGCCGTCAAGAATAATTAGTGCAACTGGTGCTTTACTCATTTTTGCTACCCTCCAAAAGTTGAAGGAAAGATTGAGCTTCTAAGCTAGCTCCACCTACTAATGCACCATCAATATCAGATTGTGCCATATATTCTTTGATGTTAGCAGGCTTTACGCTACCGCCGTATTGAATACGAACTGCTTGTGCAACGTCAGAAGAGAATTGCTCTGCAATCACTTGACGAATGTGAGCACATACTTCGTTAGCATCCTCAGCAGAAGAAGATTTTCCTGTTCCGATTGCCCAGATTGGCTCATACGCAACAACAGTTTGTTTTACTTGATCTTCTGATAAACCTTGTAAAGCTTTCTTTACTTGGTCTCCTACTAGATCATTTGTTTTTCCTGCTTCACGCTCTTCTAATGTTTCACCACAACAAACGATTGGCGTTAAACCATGCTGGAATGCAGCTAGAGTCTTTTTGTTTACTGTTTCATCTGTTTCAGCAAACATTTCTCTACGCTCAGAGTGACCTAAGATCACATAGCTTACACCAAGATCTTTTAGTGCTACTGGGCTAATTTCGCCAGTGAAAGCTCCATTTTCTTCAAAGTGCATATTTTGTGCACCTACTTTTAGGTCACTGCCTTCTGTTGAAGCTACAAGGCTTTCTAAAAATAGAGCTGGAGCACAAACTACTGAGTCAACGTTTTCAGCAGAAGGCACTAGACTTTTTACTTCCTCTACAAAGCTTTTTGCTTCTGAAGAAACTTTGTTCATTTTCCAGTTACCTGCGATAATTGGTTTTCTCATTCTTTACACCGTCCTCTTCCGAGTGCAATTTTTCAGCAGAATAGATGTCGCGACAAATCTACATTTGCGAAAAACGCATTCGATTTTTATTTATCGTTTAATGCTACAACACCTGGAAGCTCTTTACCTTCCATGAATTCTAGAGAAGCTCCACCACCAGTAGAAATGTGGCTCATTTTATCAGCCAAATTGAACTTTTCTACAGCGGCAGCTGAATCTCCTCCTCCAATTACGGAATATGTATCATTTGCTTCAGCTAATGCTTCTGCAACTGCTTTTGTACCACCAGCGAATGCTTCTAATTCGAATACACCCATTGGTCCGTTCCAGATAACAAGCTTAGAGTTTTTAATAACGTCAGCGTAAATTTCACGAGTTTTTGGACCTGCATCAAGACCTTCCCAATCACTTGGAATGCTGTCGATTGATACGATTTGAGTGTTTGCATCGTTTGAGAAATCATCAGCAACAACTACGTCTACAGGCATGTAGAAGTTTACGCCTTTTTCTTTTGCTTGATCAAGATATGATTTCGCTAAATCAATTTTGTCTTCTTCAAGCAATGATTTACCCACATCATGGCCTAAAGCTTTAATGAATGTGTAAGCTAGTCCACCACCGATAATTAAGTTGTCTACTTTATTAAGCAGGTTATCTATTACACCGATTTTGTCTTTAACTTTTGCTCCACCGATGATTGCAGTAAATGGGCGCTCTGGGTTTGATAAAGCTTTACCAAGAACTTCAAGCTCTTTTTCCATTAAGAAACCTGCAACAGCTGGAATATGTTTAGCGATACCTTCAGTTGAAGCATGCGCACGGTGTGCTGCTCCGAATGCATCGTTCACATAAATGTCAGCTAATTCAGCAAAAGCTTTCGCTAATTCTGGATCGTTTTTCTCTTCACCAGGATAGAAACGAACGTTTTCTACTAATAGAAGTCCGCCTTCTTCTAATTTTGCGATTTCAGCTTTAACAGTTTCTCCGTATGCTTCATCTGTTTTCACAACATTTTTACCAGAAAGCTCTTGTAGTTTTTCAGCTACTGCGTTTAAACGAAGCTCTTCTACTACTTCACCTTTTGGACGACCTAAATGGCTCGCTAAAACAACTTTAGCACCTTGCTCACTTAAGTATTGGATTGTTGGTAAAGCCGCACGAATACGTGTTTCGTCTGTTACTTGTCCATCCTTCATCGGTACGTTGAAATCAACGCGACAAAAGACGACTTTTCCTTTTACATCAATGTCTTTAACTGACTTTTTGTTCATGGAAAGCCCTCCTAATTTGAAATGCGGAAGCGCCTCGTTCAGGCCCGACAAGCACAAGACGAGCCTCACAGAAAGGTGTTCTTTACCTTTATGTGAGGATTGGCTTGTGACTCGAGGGTCTAGGCGCTGAAGCTAGACACCAAAACTAGTATAAAGCCTATTTTTCTAAAATAAAAGAGGAAAGGGGATACTCCCCTTTCCCCATTTGAGTATAGCTATAAAGTTTCGTTAACTCTTAAGAATTAAAGACCTTTAGAAGCAAGGTAGTCAGCAAGGTCAACTACGCGGTTAGAGTAACCACTTTCGTTGTCATACCAAGAGATAACTTTTACCATTTGGCCTTCCATTACCATTGTAGATAATGCGTCGATTGTTGAAGAGTGAGGGTTACCATTGTAGTCACCAGATACTAATGGCTCTTCGCTGTAAGCAAGGATTCCTTTAAGATCACCTTCAGCAGCTTCTTTAAGTGCTGCGTTTACTTCATCAACAGTTACTTCTTTGTCTAACTCAGCAACTAAGTCAACTAAAGAAACGTTTGGAGTTGGAACACGCATAGCTCCACCGTTTAATTTACCTTTTAATTCAGGTAATACTAGAGAAACAGCTTTTGCAGCACCAGTTGAAGTTGGGATGATGTTTTCAGCTGCCGCACGAGCACGACGGTAGTCTTTGTGTGGTAAATCTAAGATTTGTTGGTCATTTGTGTATGAGTGAACAGTTGTCATCATTCCACGTTTGATACCGAATTTATCATTTAATACTTTAGCAAATGGTGCTAAGCAGTTAGTTGTACAAGAAGCGTTAGAAATTACATCGTGGCTAGCTGCATCGTATTTGTCTTCGTTAACACCCATAACGATTGTAATATCTTCATCGCTTGCTGGAGCAGAGATGATTACTTTTTTAGCGCCTGCTTCTAAGTGTTTAGCAGCGTCAGCACGCTTAGTGAAGAAACCAGTAGATTCAACAACGATTTCAACACCTTGCTCACCCCAAGATAATTTCGCTGGGTCACGCTCAGCAGATACTTGGATTGTTTTTCCTTCAACTACTAAGTTGTTACCGTCAACAGAAACTTCTGCATCTAATTTTCCGTGAACAGTATCATATTTTAAAAGATGAGCTAACATGTTAGCATCTGTTAAGTCGTTAACTGCTACTACGTCAACGTTAGGATTTTTTAAAGCTGCACGGAATACATTACGACCAATACGACCAAAACCATTAATACCGATTTTTACTGCCATGATAAATTTCCTCCTTTAATTTCGTTCATGGTTATGTACCTTGAACACTTACATTAAGTTTGTTTCACCCACTTAAAGGGACAAAACATATATAATCAGGGATATTTAGTCCCTTATTAACTCATTTGCTGCCCCTTCATCAGTGATAAGGACAGAGTCTAACCCTTGTTTCATATAGGCCTTTATTGCCTTTGCTTTTGATGCACCACCTGCTACCGCGATAACATTAGGTACTTCATCAATATCATCAAGCTGAATTCCCACAGTTTGAACTTTATGGACAATTTCACCCTCTTGGTCAAAATAGTAGCCAAAAGCCTCTGCAACGGCATTTCCTTGCTCAATTTTAAGGAAATCCTTCTCCGGAGTTTTCCGGCGCTCTGCCATTGTTTTAGCGTCTCCTATTCCATGGATGACCATACTTGAGGATTTCAAAATCGCTAAAAGCTCTTTTATAGAGGGCTCCTCAATGATTGATTGATACGCTTCTTTACTTAGCTGATCTGGTACATGTAACAGCCGGTAATTTCCGCTTGCACGCTCTGCCATTTTTGCACAAATTGTGTTTGCTTGATTTTCCACTGTTTCCCCAAGTCCTCCACGTGCAGGGACGAATAACATTTCACGGTTTTTACTATCAGGTGTCATCATTTCTGCTACCGATGCGAGCGTTGTCCCACCAGTAACGGCGACGATATTTTTACCATTTAACCGCTCTTTTATACATGTCACACATGCTCTTCCCATTTCTTTTTTCACCCATGGAGATTGATCACTATCACCCGAAACTACAATGACTCTGTTTAATTGGAACTTCTCCTTTAATGTATTTTCCAAAGAAGATAATCCTAAAACATCTTTCATCATTTCTTCGAGATTAATAAGTAAAGAAGTGCCATCGTTTGTTAACGTCATACCTGATGTGTGGATCTCAATCAAATTCTGATCTTTTAAAAACTGAACTTCATTCCTTAGAATTCGTTCACTCAGGCCAAGACTAGTAGAGAGACTTCTGCGTCCAATCGGCTGCATTAATCGTATGTATTGAAGAATTTGATAGCGTTTTTGCATAACCGTTAACAGGTCAGGCAATAATTTTCTTTGTACTTCTATAAGTGATTTCATTTGCTATCCCTTTCTGAGTCGATATGGACCTATTTCGTCCCGCTATGACTTATTATGTCCCACCCACTCAAAAAAAAATCTCCCTGCTACAACTTTTATTTTAACAGGGTAAATTTGCATATTCAAGAAATGTTTATTGACTTTTTAAAGTAAGCGGTTTCTTATGGAATCTTTATCCAAAATACCATAAGAAACAACCTCATTATCTATTTCCACCACTGGAATCATGATTTGGAACTTTTCCAGCAGTACATCATCTTTGTAAATATCCACCACTTCATAGTGAAAATCCAATTCTTTTTTTAGTTCATGTATGATCGTTAACCCTTTCTCACATAATGAACAGTTCTCTTTTGAATAAAAGGTTATTTTCTTCATTTACTGCTGCACTTCCATTTCGATAATTGGTATTAATACTCTTTTCTTATTGCTGATGTTGGAATATTTAATTGCTCTCTATATTTTGTTACGGTTCTCCTTGAAATACTAATATCATACAAGGTTTTTAACTCATTGGCTATTTTTTGGTCTGAAAGAGGTTTTTTCTTGTTCTCTGAATCTATTAATTTTTTCAGCTTCATTTTCACTGAAGCTGAGGAGATATCTCCATTTTCTTCAGCTACCTTGTTCGTAAAAAATGTTTTCATCATCACTAAGCCATGTGGAGTTTGAATGAACTTATCCTTCACCGTCCGACTAACTGTTGATTCATGAATATCTAAAATATCAGCAACTTCCTTTAATGTTAAGGGTTTTAAATGACTTTTCCCATGAATAAAAAAATCTTGTTGCTTTTGAATGATCACTTTCATTACATTAATCATCGTTTCTTTTCGCTGCTCAATCGCTCTTTGCAACCATTTTCCTTGTGTTAATTTTTTGGAATAATAGCTTTGAGCTTCTTCATCCAGTGAAAAGGGACCACTGCATTCGATTGGCTTGCTTATGAGTAGCTGGGGAATTAATTCATCATTATAAAGTATTCGCCACTCTCCATTAATCTGCTTAATTGTCATATCGGGCTTTACATATGTGCAGTCATCTGACTCATACTTTAAGCCTGGACGCGGTTCTAACTGCTTAACCAGATCATGTATCTCTTGTATCTTACTAATCTTAATATTTAACTTTTTTGACAAATCTCTCCAAGACTTCTCGGCAAATGAACGAAAGTGCTCAGAGATCATTATTTCAGCTAACTCATTGCGAATAGGCAGACGCCTTAACTGTAATAAAATACATTCTTGTAGTGAACGGGCACCAATACCTGCAGGCTCAAGGCTTTGTAAGAAATATAGTTTACTCTCCAGTAACTCCTCACTAACACCCAACACACTAGACAAATCTGTAAGGGAGTCCTTTACATATCCATTTGAACCAATTGCCTGAATTAACAGCTCAAGGCAAGCACGATCGTTTTTATTTAAGGAAAAATCGATCAGCTGTTGACGCAAATGCTCTCGTAAACTTGTTTTTTCTCTTAATGTATTCTCTATAAAGGATTGTTTAGTAGAAGATGATGGTTTCTGACGAAATGGAGAACGATCGTTTTCTCTTACTTCAATAAGTGGATTTTCCATTGTAAGTTCTTGCACATATGATAGAAGATCATCTGAGGAATACTGCAATAACGAAATGGCTTGTTGCAATTCTTGAGTCATATTTAGTTTTAAGGCTTGATGTTGCACTAACTCTATTCTCATTAAAAATCCCCCTAACACATTCTACACTATGCCTTCAAAGAGTAAGCGCTTACAGTTTATTTTACTAATATTGTAGTCTCTATGACAAGTACTTTTATTAAACTGGAAATAAAAAACGATTCCTCACAGCATACTGTTGGTCTTTACATAGTATGTCGGGATTATAAAATCATACGTTTTTTTGTCAGGTTTGGCGCTTAAGGTAATAGCCCAAACCTGACAATTTCTAACGATCTATAATGGGAAAAGTCTTATTCTAGTGAATTTGCGATATTATCAAAGAAGTGAATACCTTTATTTGATACCTCTGCGTTTACCACGTTGCCAAGGTTTGTACGCTGGATTAACCCTTCTTCATACATCTCTTCACATATTTTTTCGAAATCTTCTGAGGTTAAATTGCACTCTTCGGCAGTAGGAATATTACCGTTTATTAGAGAAGATAAAATGGCTGCTTTTCCGTTTATTACATATAGGTCATCGTACATACTCACACCTCCTCGACTACATTATCAGTCAGTGGTGGAAACGATATACATGCTTGTAAAAATTTAAAGTTTATAGTTGGCATAACGAAAGAAGCCTCCTGAAATATCGTATTCAGGAGGCTTCTTTCATGTGACGCGCTCGGAGGGATTCGAACCCCCGGCAGACGTGGTACCGGAAACCACCGCTCTATCCGACTGAGCTACGAGCGCACATTAATATATCAGTATGGAAAATTATACGGGAACTTTAACTTAATTTCAACTGCCTTTTTCTGTGATTATTTCCAACACAAAATCAAAAAATCAATTCACAAAATGTTGTTCTAATTTTATACATTTTAGGTATAATTTAGGGTGTAGTAAAAAAGGAGGAGAAAAAGCATGACTATTTACACATTTTTATTGATTATCCATCTTGTTGCGGCTGTTGTAGGGCTTGGGGCTACATTTGGTATGCCAGTATTAATGAGCAATGTAAAAACTGTATCACAAGCTCAGTTTGCTCATAAGGTTTCTAAAGGCATTGAAAAGTTCGCAAAGGTGGGAAGCATCACATTATTACTTACAGGAATTATTATGGCCATCATCAATCCTTATCTTTTTAAAGAAGTTTGGTACATAGCTTCTCTTGTTATTTACATAGCTGTTCAACCAATCACAGCTGGAATTCTCCCTAAAAAAGAAAAGCAACAATTAAAGTCGCTTGAAAACCATGAAGGTGAGGAGTTACCAGAAGAGTATACAAAACTGGCAAAACAGCTCATTCCATTTAATAATGTTTTACATGCATCAGCGGTTATTTTAATTGTTTTAATGACCGTGAAACCATTTTAATCGTTTTTGTTTTCGGCAGGCCTTTTGTGGTCTGTCTTTTTTATGATTCCGTTAAATTCACAATTTTAGAAGATCTATTAAGTATCGAAAAAAGTATTCACTCAGTTTGAAAAACAACAAATGTGGGAAACATGATTACATGTTATCGTGACCGCATACATAGTATAGTATAGACATCAATGATGGCAATTAAAAATTCATCGTAAAGCATTGGTCTTTTCGTTTGACCTTTATTGACCATAGTTGTATGATGGAGATACATAAGATTTACCTATTTCAAAACATGTTTTATGTGTGAAGTTCTAAAGGATTACATATTAAACCTTATACCCTTTAGAACAAACCTAATCTTTCTTAAAATAAAGGAGGAATATGAAATGAATTTAATCCCTACAGTTATTGAACAAACAAACCGTGGTGAGCGTGCTTATGACATTTACTCACGTCTTTTAAAGGACCGTATCATTATGCTTGGAAGCGGCATCGACGATAATGTTGCAAATTCAATTGTATCACAGCTACTGTTTTTAGAAGCTGAAGATCCAGAAAAAGATATCTCAATTTACATCAACAGCCCTGGTGGATCCATCACAGCAGGTATGGCAATCTACGATACAATGCAATTCATTAAACCACAAGTATCAACGATTTGTATTGGTATGGCTGCTTCAATGGGTGCATTCTTACTTGCAGCTGGTGAAAAAGGTAAACGTTATGCTCTTCCAAACAGTGAAGTGATGATTCACCAACCACTTGGTGGCGCACAAGGTCAAGCAACGGAAATTGAAATTGCTGCAAAACGTATCTTATTCTTACGTGACAAATTAAACAGAATTCTTTCTGATCGTACAGGTCAAGATCTAGAGGTTATCGAACGCGATACAGAGCGTGACAACTTCATGACTGCTGATCGTGCGTTAGAATATGGTTTAATTGACAAAGTGTTAGATCGTAATACGTTAAGTAAATAAGATTAGATGAAGTAGGTCCCAATCCGATTTGATAGTGATTGGGGCTTTTTTGTTTTAGATTGAGGGCATATAAGCACTGAGTCACGGAGGTAGGAGATGGAGCTTATGTCTTATGTGATCAGTTGCTCTTTCTTGTAATTGAGTCACATCTTCTCTTTCCTGGTTTAGTCTTGTCCTGATTCTCGTACTATCGAGACATAAGTGCTCTTTCCTACCCTGGGTTTGTCCCGATTGTCGCACTATCGAGACACATCTTCTCTTCCCTATCCTATTTGTGTCCCGATTCTCGCACTATCGAGACACATCTTCTCTTTCCTCCCCTTTGTTTGTCCCGATTCTCGCACTATTGAGACACATCATCTCTTTCCTGCCCGATTTGTGTCCCGATTCCCGCACTATCCAGACACATCTTCTCTTCCCTATCCTATTTGTGTCCCGATTCCCGCACTATCCAGACACATCCTCTCTTCTCTCTCCCATTTGTGTCCCGATTCCATCACTATCGAGACACAATTCCTATTTCCTCCCCTATTCGTGTCCCGATTCCCGCACTATCGAGACACATCTTCTCTTCCCTGCCCGATTTGTGTCCCGATTCCCGCACTATCGAGACACATCTTCTCTTCCCTATCCTATTTGTGTCCCGATTCCTGCACAATCGAGACACACCTTCTCTTCCCTCCACGATTTGTGTCCGATTCCCGCACTATCGAGACACATCTTCCCTTTCCTCCCCTATGATTGTCCCGATTCTCACACTATCGAGACAGTACTCCCACACTTCCCCCAAAAACATAAAAAAAAAGCAGACATTATAATCAATGTCTGCTTCTTCTAACAAATTACCCTTCTTGTTGCACAAACTTCGCTAAAGCTTCAACAGCCTCTTGCTCGTCGTTCCCCTCTGCAATTAAATTAATAACTGCACCAGTGCTAACCGCTAAGCTCATGAGTCCCATAATACTTTTTGCGTTTACTTTTTTGCCGTCTTTTTCTAAAAACACATCAGATGCAAAACGATTTGCTTCTTGAACAAATAATGCAGCTGGACGTGCTTGTAAACCTGTTTTAAGATTTACTTCTACTTGCTTTTCAACCATAGTAATCTCCTCTTCTCTTCTTTAAATTTTTTATTTTTATTTTAGTGAAAACGGTTGACCAGTTCTTAATTGCTCAGCTATTTGATCTAGCTTACGTAGTCGATGATTGATACCCGATTTGCTGATGGTACCACTTGATACCATTTCACCTAGCTCTTTTAACGTGACATCTTGATATTCGACTCTAAGCTTGGCGATTTCCCTTAGTTTATCCGGTAAAGCATCTAAGCCTATTTTATCATCAATAAAGCGAATATTCTCTACCTGTCTGAGTGCGGCACCAATTGTTTTGTTAAGATTGGCTGTTTCACAGTTCACCAGACGATTCACCGAGTTTCTCATGTCTCGAACAATGCGGACATCTTCAAATCGAAGCAGTGCTTGATGGGCACCAATGACATTTAAAAACTCTGTGATTTTTTCTGCTTCTTTTAAATACGTGATAAAGCCTTTTTTACGCTCTAACGTTTTGCTATTCAAATCAAATGTATTCATTAACTCACAAAGAGAATCGTTATGCTCTTTATATAGTGAGAAAATTTCAAGGTGATAGGATGAGGTTTCCGGGTTATTAACGGAGCCTCCAGCAAGAAATGCACCTCTTATATAAGAGCGTTTGCAACATTTCTTTTTCACAAGATCTTCAGAAATTCTATGATAGAAGGTAAATCCTTCATCTAAGATGTCAAGATCTTCTAATATCGACTTGGCTTCTTCAACAAGTCTTACAATATAAACATTGTTTTTCTTCAAACGCATTTTCTTTCGAACAAGAAGCTCAACTGATACTTGATATTGCTTTTTTAACAAAGTATAAATTCTTCTGGCAATCGCTGCATTTTCTGTTTGAATATCTAAAACCAGCATTTTGTTTGAAAATGACAGCGATCCATTCATTCGAATTAAAGCTGATAACTCAGCTCGTAAGCAGCATGGTTTTAGTTCTAGATTCGTTAATTCTTTTTTCGTTTCAGATGCAAATGACAACTCTGCACCCCCATTCTTTACCTGGAACCCGTGTTAGTCTTCTTGAAGAATTCCATATAATAGCTTTGCAACTTTATTTGTGTCATGTCGAATGACACTATTCTCATAACAAACAATATTGTCTGTTATCACTTCAAGACCCAGTGATTTTAACCTTTCAATATCATAATGAACAGGCTTCGCAAGCTCCTCTTCATATAATGACTTTATGTTCTCAGGTATTTCTTCTTCATTTACGAGAATGGTATCAATAAATGATTCATTCATATGCTCATACAATGCTTTCACATGGTCACTTGCAGAATAATTTAGTGTTTCTCCTGCCTGTGTCATCACATTACAGATGTATACCTTTTTCGCTTTTGCTTTGCATACTTCTTCTCCTATTTTCGGTACAAGGAGATTCGGTAAGATACTTGTGTACAAGCTACCTGGACCAATGACAATTAAATCAGCTTCTCTGATCACATCAATTGTTTCAGGAAGAGGCTCAATTTCGGTAGGGCTCAAAAACACCTTTTTAATTCTTTTACCTGAGAAAGGAATTTTTGATTCTCCTGATACAATTGTACCATCTTCCATTTCTGCGTTTAACACAACACTAGAATTAGCAGCTGGTAAAACTTTTCCTCGTACATTTAAGACAGTACTCATTTCTTTAATTGCATGAACAAAATCACCAGTAATGTTCGTCATAGCAGCTAAAATGAGATTCCCTAAGGAATGGCCAATGAGATTATTCCCTTTATTGAAGCGATGTTGAAATAGCTCTTCAACGAGTGGTTCAACATCAGATAAAGCAGCTAATACATTTCGGATATCTCCAGGAGGTGGAATATTTAACTCATTTCGGAGCCTGCCCGAGCTCCCGCCATCATCAGCAACAGTCACAATGGCCGTAATATCAACAGGAAAGTGCTTTAACCCTCTTAATAAAACGGATAACCCTGTACCGCCCCCGATAATCACAACTTTAGGCAAATGTTCTGTCATCCTTAGTGATTCTTTCTCTTCTCAATATCTCGGTGTGAGACTTGAGTATGATAGTCTTGGTGAAAATGCTTTACAAGATATTCAGCGAGTGTTACTGAGCGATGTTGACCTCCTGTACAACCAATCGCAATAACAATTTGACTTTTTCCTTCACGTTTATAATAAGGCAGTATGAATGTGAGCAAATCTATAAGCTTTTCAAGAAACTTTTGTGTTTCATTCCACTTTAACACGTATGAAGAAACCTCTTCCTGCAAGCCCGTTTTTGGCCTCATATGCTCTATATAATGAGGATTTGGTAAGAAACGAACATCAAAGACAAGATCAGCATCGATTGGGATTCCATATTTAAATCCAAATGATGTTACATTCACGGTAAACGTGTGTTGAACACTTGAAGAAAATTGCTTAAGGATTTTTTCACGTAACTCTCTTGGCTTTAAATCTGATGTATCATAGATTAATTGTGCTCTACCCTTCATCTCTTCTAACAGTTCTCGCTCTAAGCCAATCCCTTCTAATGGAAGACCTTTAGAAGCTAACGGATGTGAGCGCCTTGTTTCCTTATATCTTGTGACAAGAGTAGAGTCTTTCGCATCAAGGAATAAAATATGGGGTGTTACCCATGAGTTTTCCGGTAGATCATCAAGTGCTTTAAATAAACTATCGAAAAACTCTCTTCCACGAAGATCCATAACTAATGCGACTTTATTCATTTTAGAGCCTGATTCTTTCATTAACTCCAAAAACTTTGGTAATAGGGTTGGCGGCAAGTTGTCCACACAGAAGTAACCTAAGTCTTCAAAACTTTGAATAGCAACTGTTTTTCCTGCGCCAGACATGCCAGTAATAATTACCATCTGCACATCTTGCTGTAACATCTGTTGCTCGTTTTGCTCGACAGTCATTCCATCTCTCCTCCTCTCATTTCTCCTGCTACATGTAACGTATCATAATTTCATTCATTCTTTGTAAATTTTGTAAGCAAATATGCCGGTTTATTGTGGATCCAAACGATAAGATAGTAGTTCAAAATCTGGAGTATATGTAAAGGTCCCGTAAAGCATTCCTGTACCTTTCATCACATAATCCAGGATGTGGTGGTCTCCAGGTGCCATCGGTAACTCCTGAACCGCTTCTTTATCATGCCATTTAATTGTTCCTTCTTCTGATTCTCCTACATTCGTTCCTTGATAATCAGTCGCTAAGAAGGTAAACATCATCCATTCTGAAACAATATCTTTTCCGTCTTGTATGATGAACGTAAAAATACCTTTTAATTGAGGGTTTTTTATATAGATTCCTGTTTCTTCCCTATATTCACGTGTGACAGTATCCTTTACAGATTCCCCCAGTTCCATTTTCCCACCGGGAGCTACCCACCAACCTCTTCTAGGCTTTTGTAGGAGAAGAACCTTGTTTCCTTCCATTAAGACGCAGTTGGTTACTCTTTGCAAATTCTTCACCTCTATTATTCACATGACATTGGAATTTTTCCTCATTTTATCTCGTACTTTACTTTTGTTTATTATACTATGTTCAAATAATCTATACAACGAACACGATTAGCTTTTCAATTGGTAAAAAAAGAGGAATTTACTATATGTATATACGGATAAGATGGAAATCTGTTTCATTTTTTTAAAAAGAAATAAAAACAGGTTGAAGAACAAAAAAAGGGAGCACGGGAAAGGGCGCCCATGCTCGAAATTAAGTCTATTTATAAAAGGGGGTCAATTACTATTTATATAGTACCTCATAATTGTTTCACTCATGTTACAGGAGAGTTAAAACACAATTACGAAATTGTTAACCGCCATTCGACATTCTTTTACGTTTGAAATAATTATTTACTTACTTTAAGCTTTTCAACAAGTTCTTCTACATAGTGTTGAGCACTTTGAGCCGCAATACTACCGTCACCTGTAGCTGTCACAATTTGACGAAGCATTTTTTCACGGATATCTCCAGCTGCAAAAATTCCCTCAACTCTTGTTTCCATACGGTCATTTGTTTCAATATAGCCCATATCATTCGTAATCCCAAGGCTTTCAAACGGCTTTGATAGTGGAACCATTCCGATATAGATGAACACACCATCTGTTTTGAATTCTTGCTCTTCTCCATTTTGTGTGTTCACTAAGGTCACTTTGCCAACCTTGCCGTCTACATCATGAATTTCTTTTACTGTATGATTCCAGATAAAGTCAATCTTTTCATTATCAAATGCACGTTGCTGAAGAATTTTTTGCGCTCTTAATTCATCACGACGGTGAACAATTGTAACCTTTGAAGCGAATCGAGTTAAATAAACACCCTCTTCTACTGCTGAATCACCGCCACCAACAACAACTAATTCTTTTCCTTTAAAGAAAGCACCATCACAAACTGCGCAATAAGATACGCCACGTCCACCTAATTCTTTTTCTCCAGGAACACCGATTTTCTTGTATTCTGCACCTGTTGCAATAATGATGCTTCTTGTTTTATATTCTTTTTTCCCAGCTTTTACTGTTTTGTATTCTTCACCATCAATAATTTCCTGTATATCACCGTACGCATATTCAGCACCAAATTTTTTTGCATGATCAAACATTTTTGTTGATAATTCAGGTCCTAATATATGATCAAAGCCCGGATAGTTTTCAACTTCCTCTGTATTTGCCATCTGGCCTCCCGGTATTCCACGCTCAATCATTAACGTTGATAAATTCGCACGAGACGTATAAACAGCAGCTGTCATTCCAGCGGGACCTGCTCCTGCAATGATAACGTCATAAATTTTTTCTTCTGACACGTTGTTCACTCCTTAAAATGACCTTTACTTTGATTATCTGCCAATACGAGAAGACACATACACCCTTTTACTACCGTCTTCATCATTTTGCCTTATAGACATCGTATAAAATATAGTGAAATCATGCCATATTTTTGCTCATTTGTGGAGCCCCAAGGGAATGTATTGATTTTCATGAACATGATTCGATACATTCCCAACAAAAAACCCGCCCTCTCTCGGGCAGGTTTTATCATTAAGCTAAAATACTTTTCACAAGCTTTACATACTTTCCTACAGACGAGACCGATGTGCCATACTCAGAAGCAATAACAGTTTGTGTAATTGACTGGTTCGCTTGGCTTCTCCATACATAGTCCAGAGCAGCAGCCCAGCCTTGATAGTTTTTTAGCGAGTAATTTTGTTTATAAGCTTTCATTAAAATACGGAATGAGAACAAAAATAATTCATCATGCTCGGAATGAACGAATAAAGACTCTGCTATTTGATAGAGAGACGAAACCTGATCATATGAATCAAAATGTTTAGATAAAGCTAGTTTGATGAATTCCTTTTCAAGCTGTGATTGTGGGACAGCTGATGATTGATATTCATGTAGTTGATCGAGATTTTTTGTTTGTATGGCCAAGAAAATTGCGTATAGGCGCTCTTCTAGTGTCATATTGCTCACTCGCTGATTTGAATCTGCGTTCAAATTCCACGGCTCTGAGCCTGCTTTATCTTTATTTTCCTTTAATACTCGCTCCCACATTTGCTCAGAGAATGATACATTTCCTGTAAAATAAGCTGCATATGATAGCCAATAGTAGAATACTTCATCACCTTCGTAGCCTTGCTTGTGTAGTGAACGAAGCCATTTGTATGCTAAAGGATAATAGCCAACTAAAGCAAATGTTGCCCCCAATTTATAGCGATGTTCGAATAAAAGCGGGTGTACAGTCGATAGAGTATTTGCAAGCTCCTCAACCTTGTCATCCTGGCGTTCATAATAATAGAATACTAAAAGATTACAATAAGCATGTAAATTGCCTGGATTCCGTTCAAGGACAGTTTGCAGGTACTCTTTGGCTTTTTCCACTTCTCCGACATAAAAATAGGCTAAAGATAAGTTGTTGTGTGCCGACCAAAATTCAGGGTATTCAGCAACAATTTCCTCAAGAAGTAAAATCGCTTCTTCAAACTGACTTGTTTCAAGTAGTGATTTGGCCGCATCCTGTTTTAAAATTAAATCATCAGGATCTTTTAAAAATGGCTCTTCATCATCATCTTCCATCGTTAAAAGATCAATAAGATCTTCATTTTCTTCAGTAAACTCACCATATGGCTCTTTATTTGCATATTCAGTCGCACACTTGTAGGCTTCCTGAAACAGTCCAAGATGTGCGTAATTATTTGCCATTAAATAATGACATTCCGTCATATCCTGATCAAGCTCTTCAAGTATGTGTGAAAGCAATTCATTTGATTGGCTGTATTTCCCCATATCTGTATAGATGGCTGCTAGCTGTGACAGCTTCATTGAGTCATTCGGATCTAACTCAATGCTCTTCTGTAAATATTTACTTGCCTTTTGATAGTTATATTCACGGTAAGCCTTGAGGCCCTTATTATAGTAATATTGTCCATCTTGGAGAAACGGGACAACCTGTGCTCTTTTTTGTTGTTTGCTCAATTGTCTTCCCACTGAGATCCTCCATTTCATTAAATTCCCGTACGTAAGTATACCACAAGATTCTTCATCAAAATAGTAGATATTTCGATGCACATAGAGATATCTCAACAACATGGCTTCATAAAACGTTGGATTTTTCAAAAAGACATATCATTATATGCAGAAGTTAGTGTAATATTCTTTTTGTAACAACATAAAGGCAATCGCCCTTATAAACGATTGCCTTCATCAGCCTATTTTGAAGCATGTCTCTCCTCTAAAACCTTTAACACATCATCTAGAGGTAATTTCTGCTCTCGCAATAAAACCATTAAGTGAAATACCAAATCAGCCACTTCCCATTTCAACTCGTCATGGTCACGGTTTTTAGAAGCAATAATGACTTCCCCTGCTTCTTCTCCAACCTTCTTCAAAATTTTATCTACACCTTCAGTGAATAAGTAAGTTGTATACGAACCTTCTGGAAGCTCACTTTCACGTTCAGCAATTAATTTCTCTAATGTATTTAAAATCTGGAAACGATCTTGTGCTGGTGTTACTTCTTGTTTCTCAATGGTTTCACTAAAGCATGTATATGCACCTGTATGACATGCTGGACCTTGAGGCTGAACAAGAACAAGAATTGCATCTTGATCACAATCATATCTCATTTCAACCACTTTTTGTGTATTCCCAGACGTTGCACCTTTGTGCCAAAGTTCTTGTCTAGAACGGCTGTAAAACCAAGTTTCCTTCGTATCCAACGTTTTTTGTAACGATTCTTCATTCATATAAGCTAGCGTTAACACTTCTTTACTCGCTGCATCTTGTACGATTGCCGGAACCAAGCCATTTTGGTCAAATTTAACGTTCATCGTACATTCACCCCCTGTTGATCTAAATATGCTTTTACTTCTTTAACCGATGTTTCTTTGTAATGAAAAATCGAAGCAGCTAGAGCAGCATCTGCTTTTCCTTCTTGAAAAGCATGTAAAAAGTGCTCAGCATTTCCAGCTCCACCTGACGCAATAACTGGAACAGTGACCGCTTCACTAACCGCTTTATTTAGGGCGATATTAAAGCCGCTTTTTTCTCCATCACTATCCATGCTTGTGAGGAGAATTTCCCCGGCACCACGTTTCACAGCTTCCTTTGCCCAGTCCACAACTTCCCATTCAGTTGCATTTCGGCCACCATGAGTAAACACTCTCCAGCTGCCTAATTCTTCATCATATTTCGCATCAATTGCGACAACGATACACTGAGAGCCAAAGAAGCCAGCTCCCTCTGTAATAAGCTCCGGATTTACTAAAGCCGCTGTGTTTAAGGAAACCTTATCGGCACCTGCACGAAGAATTCTTTTCATATCTTCGAGTGAGTTAATTCCTCCTCCAACTGTAAAAGGAATCGCTAGCTGAGCAGCAACCTGTTCTACAACATCAACCATTGTTTTTCGGCCTTCATGTGAAGCTGAAATGTCCAAAAAAACAAGCTCATCTGCACCTTCTTGGTCATAAAACTTGGCAAGCTCAACTGGGTCACCTGCGTCTCTTAGTCCTAAAAACTGAATTCCTTTTACAACTCGTCCTTCTTTTACATCTAAGCATGGTATGATTCGTTTTGTAATCATGATGTTTTTCCTACCTTTAAAGCATCAGTAAGAGAAAATTGATTTGTGTATAGCGCCTTTCCTACAATCGCTCCCGCAACACCTTCTTGCTGATATTCAGCAAGAGTCTCTAAATCTTTTAATGAGCTTACCCCACCAGAAGCAATTACTTCTTTTCCTGTTGCTTTTGCCATTTCAACGACCGCATCCACATTAGGTCCAGAAAGCATTCCGTCTGTTGCGATATCTGTAAAAATAAACACCTCGGCACCTGCAGCAGCAAGCTCTTTTCCAAGATCTGTTGCTTTCACATTTGATGTATTCAACCAGCCCTCTGTTGACACATAACCATCTTTCGCATCAATACCAATTGCGATTTTTTCTCCATATGTAGCTAGCATTTTTTTCACAAAATCAGGATTAGAAATTGCTGCACTACCTAAAATCACTCGGCCAACTCCGTTTGAAAGGTAGAACTCTACATCTTCCTCCGTACGAATGCCACCACCAATTTGAATTTTAGCTGATAGTTTCGTAGCTGCATCAATGACATGCTGATGGTTTACAAGCTTACCTGCTTTCGCTCCATCTAAATCTACCATATGAATCCAGCTTGCTCCTTGGTCATCAAACGTCTTCGCCATATCAAAAGGAGAGTCACCGTACACCGTTTCCTTGTTATAATCACCTTGAAGCAATCGCACGCATTTGCCGCCGCGCATATCAATTGCCGGATAAATAATAAATTGGCTCATCGTTTTTCTCCCTCCACAATGCTGATGTAATTTTCTAAAATGGCTAATCCCAGTTCACTGCTTTTTTCCGGGTGGAATTGTGTCCCATACACATTATCACGTCCAACAACAGCTGGGACCTCTACCCCATAGCTTGCCGTGGCTAACAATGTATCTTGATCTGCTGCATCCACATAATAAGAATGAACAAAATAAGCATAACCACTGGAAAGACCTGCAAGTAACGGGCTGTCATTTTTCATATTTAAGTTGTTCCAGCCCATATGTGGCACTTTAAGTTGCTCACCGCCTGCTAACTCAGGTATTCTAATAACTTTACCAGGTAAGAAAGCAAGCCCCTTCGCTTCCCCGTTCTCAATACTTTCCTCAAAAAGCAACTGCATCCCCAAGCAAATACCTAACAAAGGTTTGCCTTCTTCTACAACTTTTTGAATAAAGCTTGTTAAGCCTGTTTCGTCTAAAATGGACATTGCATCTTTAAAAGAACCTACTCCAGGTAAAATGTAGCCGTCAGCTTTAGCCAGTTCCTTTTCATCACTTGAAAGAATATAGTCAGCATTCATACGCTCTAACGCTTTACTTACGCTGTATAAATTACCCATTCCATAATCAATAATCGCGATCATGCTTATAACATCCCTTTCGTTGAAGGAAGTACCCCTTCCATACGCGGGTCAATACTTGTTGCCTCATCCAATGCTCTTGCTAATGCTTTAAAAATCGCTTCAATAATGTGGTGTGTATTATGACCGTAGTGAACAATCACATGTAAATTCATGCGTGCCTCAAGAGCCAGCTTCCATAAAAATTCATGAACATTCTCTGTATCGAATGTGCCGACTTTAGGACTTGGCAGTTCAGCGCGAAACTCAAGATGTGGACGGTTACTCAAGTCAACTACAACTTGTGCTAACGCCTCATCCATCGGAACAAATGCATTTCCGTAACGTTTAATGCCACGTTTATCGCCTAATGCCTCACGCAATGCGTTTCCAAGGCAAATGCCGATATCTTCTGTTGTGTGGTGATCGTCGATTTCAACATCTCCATTTGCATTTACCGTTAAATCAAATTGCCCGTGCTTTGTAAAAAGATCAAGCATATGATCCATGAATGGCACATCTGTTTTAAGAGATGATTGACCTGTTCCATCTATATTAAAAGACAGTGAAATTTGCGTTTCTTTCGTTTGACGTTCAATCGATGCTGTTCTTGTCATATTCATTTCTCCTCCTTATTTAAGTCGTTCTTCCATTGCGCGTGCATGTGCTTCTAAACCTTCTAAGCGTGCAAGCTTTGCAACTTTTGAATAGTTATTTAAAAATGCTTTTTCACTATAAGAAATAATGCTGGATTTTTTCATAAAATCATCAACATTTAATGGACTTGAAAAACGTGCCGTACCATTCGTTGGCAACACATGGTTAGGACCTGCGAAATAGTCACCGACTGGCTCAGAGCTATATCTTCCAAGGAAAATGGCTCCAGCGTGACGGATATCATTTAAGCTCCCCAATGGATTTTCCGTTAACACCTCAAGATGCTCAGGAGCTAGCTCATTAACAACCGCAATTGCTGTTTCCAAATCATCCGCAACATAAATGTGACCGTATGCTTCAACAGATGCCTTTGCAATCTCTTTTCTAGGGAGCGTTTCTACTTGCTTTTCCACTTCCGCTTTCACTTCTTCAGCCTGTTTCATTGATGTTGTGACAAGAATACTAGATGAATTTTTATCATGCTCAGCCTGTGACAGGAGATCTGCTGCAATTTCGTTTGGTTTAGCTGTTTCATCTGCTAGTACCACAATTTCACTTGGACCTGCAATCATGTCGATATCAACAATGCCGAACACTTCACGCTTCGCAAGGGCAACAAAAATATTACCAGGACCCATAATCTTATCAACTGCCGCAATCGTTTCCGTTCCATACGCTAACGCAGCAATTGCTTGAGCGCCGCCAACTTTATATATTTCAGAAATGCCAAGCTCCTTCGCCGCAACTAAAACACCTGCCGGTAGTGTTCCTTGCTCATTTGGAGGAGAAGTGATGACTATTCTTTTCACCCCTGCGACTTGGGCCGGAATGACATTCATTAAAACTGAAGATGGATAGGCTGCTGTCCCACCTGGTACATACACACCTACTGCATCTAAAGCTGTAATTTTTTGTCCAAGCATCGTGCCGTTATCATCATAGCTGATCCAAGATTCTCTTTTTTGCTTTTCATGAAATACACGAATATTAGCTGCTGCTTCACGGATAATCTCAACTAATTCTTCATCAAGTGTTTCGTATGCAGCTGTAAATTCCTCTTCGGTTACTTTAAGGTTAGACAAGTTAACGCGATCGAATTTTTCTGTATAAGAAAAAAGAGCTGAATCTCCTTCTTCTCGAACGGTTGCGATAATTGATTGAACAATTTTACGTTGATCTTCTGTTCCCGTATCAATCGTTCTTCTTAGTGATACCTTTTTGTCTGTAATTTGAGTAATCTTCATTCACTTATCCTCCAATTACTTTCGATAAACGTTCCACTAGCTCATCAATCGGTTCATCCTTCATACGATAGCTCACCGGATTTACAATAAGACGTGATGTAATATGGCAAATATGCTCAAGCTCCACTAAGCCATTTTCTTTTAATGTTCGTCCTGTTGAAACGATGTCAACAATTCGGTCAGCCAAGCCAATTAAAGGGGCAAGCTCAATTGAACCATTTAGTTTAATAATTTCAACCTGCTCACCTTGCTCACGGAAATAGCTTGAAGCAACTTTCGGATATTTTGTTGCTACTTTTGGAGCTACATCTGATAGTTTGGCATTCGGAAGACCAGCAACAGCTAAGTAGCATTCGCTAATCTTCAGATCCAGCACCTCATACACGTCACGATCTTCCTCAAGCATAACGTCTTTTCCAGCAATTCCAACGTCAGCCACACCGTGCTCAACATATGTGACAACGTCCATTGGCTTAGCCAAGATAAAGCGAATATTCTCATTTGGAACATCTAAAATTAATTTTCTTGATTCATCAAACTCAGGAGGAAGCTGATAATCTGCTTTACGAAGCATATCTGCTGCCTCTTCAAAAATTCTTCCCTTTGGCATCGCAATCGTTAATAACTGACTCATCCTACAGCTCCTCCTTTCTTGATCCGATAAAATAGCTTACTTCTTCAAATTTCTTCGTATAGGCATCAACATCTTTAATACCTGTGATATCCTGCATCACCACTCGTTTGCCATCTTCACGTAGCTCTGTTGCAAACGAAATCGCTTCAACACGTCGTTCTTGACTATAAATTACACATTGAAGTTTAGCCTCTTCTGTTTCATTAAGTGCTTCAATCAATCGATCAAGGTGAAGACCAAAACCTGTTGCTGGTGCAGCACGATTGAATTTCTCGAATAAGTGGTCATAACGTCCACCATTTCCGATGATAAAACCAACATTGTCAGCGTACACCTCAAATAAAACACCCGTATAATAGCTCATATGACTCACAATATTTAAATCTAGCTTTAAATAGTCTGTAACTTGATATGCTTCAAGCGCATTCCATAATTGAGAAACTTCTTCTAATGAACTTCGTGCTTCTTGAGAGGTAACAAGCTCCTTCGCCTCATCTACCTTCTCGATCCCACCACGTAATTTTAGTAATGTAAATAAACGTTCTTTATCAATTGATGATAATGGCAAGCCCTTCACATGCTCACGATAGCCAACATAATTTTTCTCATAAAGAAAACGTCTTAACACGTCTGCACGTTCTTGATTGCCAAGTACCTCTTTGAATAAGGCGTTAGCATATCCAATATGACCGATTGCAATTTTAAAGTTCTTAAGTCCAGCTTTCTTTAAAACAGAAATCATTAACGCAATGGCTTCAGCATCTGCGCTTGTCGTTCCGTCACCAATTAATTCAACACCCACTTGTTCAAACTCAGCCGGGCGGCCACCTTCGTTCTGCTGTGCACGGAAAACATTTGCAGAGTAAGCAAGGCGCTGCGGATAAAGATTATTAAATAATTTCGATGCAGCCACACGTGCGATTGGTGCTGTCATATCCGGACGCAGCACTAAAGTATGACCTTGTTGATCTAGCAATTTAAAAAGCTGTTGATCTAATATCGCAGACTGTACTCCGACGGTTTCGTAATATTCAAGAGTCGGTGTTTCAATAAATTCAAAACCCCATGCTTCTATCTCATTCGTCATCGCACGACGTGTCTTCTTCTTTACTTCATATAAATTTGGTAATGTATCAACCATTCCAAGCGGTTTTTCAAACATAAACATGTGTGTCTGTACCCCCGTCATTGTTTACTTATCATTAATTTTCAGAATCCTTTACCTCGCTAATATGCTAATATACTACCAAAGTGAAGGAGCTTTTTCAAGGAAATCATGCTTATTTTGGATATAAAAGGCTATTTAATTTCACGCGCTATTCTGACTTCTTTAGTTAAACAAACGTTTAATTAAATGTTAATAGAGTGGTGGTGTGCCTGTGGTGTTGCATATTAATTGGGCCTTTATCTTTATGAAGGTTATTTCTCGTGATTGCTGTACCTGTTTTGGGCTTCATACGCTTATGAAGACCTTTTCTCGTGCTTGCCACTCCCGGTTTGGTCTTCAT
>NZ_NUMC01000072.1:0-35548 GCF_002577655.1 Bacillus sp. AFS040349
ACTCATTCCTCTCATCCCTCCCTTTTTCTGTCCCGATTCTCGCAGTATCGAGACTCATTCCTCTGCCCCCTCCCTTTTTCTGTCCCGATTCCCTCAGTATCGAGACTCATCCCTCTCATCCCTCCCTTTTTCTGTCCCGATTCCCGCAGTATCGAGACTCATCCCTCTGCCCCCTCCCTTTTTCTGTCCCGATCCCCTCAGTATCGAGACTCATTCCTCTCATCCCTCCCTGTTTCTGTCCCGATTCCACAGTATTGAGACACATCTCTCCTTTCAATCCCTTTTCTTGTCAGATTCACACTATTATTAAAACACCTTTCTCTGCTCTCAACATCTACTCCCAAATCCCCAAAAAAGGCGTGTTAACTAAAACAAGTTAACACGCCTTTTTATATAAGTATTACCCCAACAATTTTACCAACAATGCCTTTTGAACATGCAGACGGTTTTCTGCTTGTTCGAACACAGCTGAATGCTCGCCGTCGATAATGGATGCTGTTACTTCTTCTTCACGATGTGCTGGTAAGCAGTGCAGGAAGTTGTAGTCCTTCTTTGCATGCTTTACGAGTTCATCATTTACTTGGAAGTCTTTAAATGCAACAAGACGTTCTTGTTGTTCACTTTCTTGCCCCATACTCGCCCATACATCTGTATAAATGATATCGGCATCTTTCACCGCTTCAACCGGGTCATTTGTGATTGTAATTTTTGCACCTGTCTCAGCAGCAAGTGCCTGAGCTTTTTCCACCACAGCTTGGTTTGGTTCATATCCTTTTGGACAACCTAAGGAAAAGTCCATTCCTACTTTAGCAGCAGCAATCATAAGAGAGTGTGCAACATTGTTTCCATCACCTAAGTAAGCTGTTTTTACGCCAACGAATTTCTCTTTCAGACGGTAAATCGTTTTTAAATCAGCAAGTGCCTGACAAGGATGGAAAAGGTCTGTTAATCCATTGATAACTGGAATGCTTGCATGCTTAGCTAATTCTTCAATTTTATCATGACCAAATGTACGAATCATGATGGCATCTACATATCCTGACAATACTTTTGCTGTGTCTGATACAGGCTCTCCTCTGCCTAGTTGAAGGTCTTGGCTGCTTAAAAATAAAGCATGACCTCCTAATTGAAGCATTCCTGTTTCAAACGACACACGAGTTCTTGTTGACGATTTCTCAAAAATCATTGCTAGTGTTTTACCTTGTAACACTGGCTGAAGCGGATTTTCTTCTAACTTAAAAGCATCTTCAATTAAGTCTAGAATTTCCTGCTGGCTATAATCAAGTAAAGTTAAAAAATCTCTTTTTTGTATCGTTTTTTCTTTTAGCTTTAAACTCACTCTTGCCCACTTCCTTTCATTTCCACTTGCTCTTTATGAGTTCTTTACTAATGGCTTCGTGAGTTGTTGAATAGAAGATACATCCTCATCCAATGCAAAGAGGCTATTAATACAAGCATAGTACGTAGCAAGGTTTGTAAATAGAATCATTCCTTTTTCTAAAGCTTGCTGTCGTTCTAGCTTTGCTTCTTCACTATCAACTAGGGATACAAAAATCCCCTTTTCTCCCTCAACCCATGTTTGATAATCACTTGTTACTACGTTAAGACCTGCTTCTTTTGCAATCTTAATCGCCTTTTCATTTTCTATATCAAAGTAAACACTTGTCACATTTTCAAGCTCTTTTTTGAAAATTTTACGGTAAACACTCTTTATATCTTTGCCCACACACATTCCTTCACCTGTTGCTTTCATTTCAGGTCCTAATGTGATATCAACATCATGAAGAGCATGACTTGAGAAGACTGGGTACTTAACAGCTACCATATTCGACTGTTCTGATGACTGAATTTGCAGTTCTTTTAATTTTTTTCCACACAATAAATGTGTTGCATGCTTAATTACTGGAATACCTGTTACTTTACTAATAACTGGTGCAGTTCTGCTTGCACGCGGGTTTACCTCAAGCACGTAAATGTTTTCACCATTTACTAAAAATTGAATATTCATAATGCCGCGATAGTTAAGCTTTTTTACAAGGGCATTAGCATAATCCGCAATCACCTGTTTATTCTTATCCGTTAAATTTTGAGATGGTAAAATGGCTAAGCTGTCACCTGAGTGAACGCCCGCTGGCTCAACATGCTCAATATATGTTGGAATAAATGCTTCTTCACCGTCAGAAATCAGGTCTATTTCACCTTCAAGGCCTTGAACAAATTGATCGATCAATACGGGATAAATCATATTTGTATTTTCCGAAAGAAGCTTAGCTAATGTTGCTTCGTTATGAACAACAACCATTCCTTTTCCACCAATAACATAAGAAGGTCTTAATAAAAGCGGGAAGCCAATTTCACTAGCGCCCTTTAATGCTTCTTCTGCATTGTTTGCTGTTAAACCAGCAGCATGTGGAATGGATAGGTTATCTAATATTTGATAAAACTTATCACGATCCTCTAACCAATCAAGAGTTTCCGTGTCAGTACCCAATAATTGAACTCCTGCCGTTTCTAACTGCTCAGCAAGGTTAATCGCTGTTTGCCCACCATATTGAACAATAACAGAATCGATCCCTTCTGAATCCACAATGTTTAACACGTGCTCAAGGGTTATTGGTTCAAAGTACAGGCGATCAGCTGTTTCAAAATCTGTACTTACTGTTTCTGGGTTATTATTGATCATGACTGCTTCATAACCTAATTGCTTAAGAGCCTTAATTCCATGTACTGCGCTATAATCAAATTCGATTCCTTGACCGATACGAATTGGACCGGAACCGATAATTAAGATTTTTTTCTTATCTGACAGTTCAGGCTGTTCGTTTTCTCCAAAATACGTGGAGTAAAAATAGTTTGTACGTGCTTCAAATTCTGCTGCACATGTATCAACATATTTATAAGAAGCCTTCACTCCTGCTTCAAGACGAAGCTTGCGAACATTTGCCTCAGGAGCATTTAAAAGTGATGCGATTGTACGGTCTGAGAAACCTTTTTCTTTTACTTCAGCTATTAAATCAGCTTCTAGTGTTTCAAGAGACTTTCCTTTAAGCTGGTTCTCAAGATCAACAATCTTTTTGAAAGATGAAAGGAAATAAAGATCCATTTCTGTCATTTCGTGAATTTCCTCAATTGTGGTTCCTCTTCTAATCAGCTCCATTACAGCAAAGAATCTACGATCATCAGTCTTTTTCATTAAGTTAATGATTTCATCAGTTGATAATGTCACTAACTCCGGAAGATGTGTTCCGATGTTATCTAATTCTAATGAATCACAAGCTTTTTGAAGAGCAGCCTCAAGATTACGTTCAATGGCCATAACCTCGCCGGTTGCTTTCATTTTCGTACCAAGCTTACGGTCCGCTTTGTTAAACTTATCAAACGGCCATCTTGGGAATTTAACAACAACATAATCAAGTGCTGGTTCAAAGCTTGCATATGTGCTCATTGTTAATGGATTTTTTAATTCTTCTAGTGTATAACCAACTGCAAGCTTTGCAGCGATTTTTGCAATTGGATAACCAGTAGCCTTTGATGCTAGAGCAGATGATCTGCTGACCCGTGGATTAACTTCAATCACATAGTATTGCTTACTTTTTGGATCTAAAGCTAATTGAATGTTACATCCACCGACCACACCTAGTGCTGAAACGATCTTAACTGCTGCGCTTCTTAGCATATGGTAATCCTGATCTGTTAACGTTTGAGATGGCGCAACAACAATTGAGTCCCCTGTATGAACACCAACTGGGTCAATGTTTTCCATATTACATACAGAAATACATGTACCTTTATGATCTCGTATCATTTCATACTCTACTTCTTTAAAGCCTGCAATGCTTTTTTCAATTAAGCATTGTGTTATAGGGCTTGCATGTAATCCACTTTTTACAAGCTTCTTAAATTCTTCTAGATTTGAAGCAATTCCGCCACCTTTTCCTCCAAGTGTGTAAGCTGGACGAATGATAATTGGGAAGCCAATTTTTCCAGAAAACTCAAGAGCTTCATCAAGAGTGGTGACAATTGAGCTCTCAGGTATTGGCTCGTTTAAATCGTACATTAACTGGCGAAATTCGTTACGATCTTCACCTTTGCGGATTGATTCAATTGAAGTACCTAGTAATTGCACTCCATATTTTTCAAGAACGCCTGCTTCGTGAAGTTCCATCGCTAAGTTTAGTCCTGTTTGACCACCTAATGAAGCAAGTAAACCATCTGGTTTTTCTTTTTTTATAATGTTAGTTAGGCTTTCAACTGTTAAAGGTTCAAAATACAGAACATCTGAGAATTCCTCATCTGTCATAATTGTTGCCGGATTGTTATTAACAAGGACAACTTGATAGCCTTCTTCCTTTAACGCTAAGCATCCTTGTGTTCCTGCATAATCAAATTCTGCCGCCTGACCGATCACAATTGGGCCAGAACCGATTACGATGATTTTCTTTATTGATTGGTTTTTAGACATAAAGTATATCTCCTTTTGCAGCAGCGACTAAATCTAAAAATTCATCAAAAATCCATTCACTATCTGAAGGTCCTGGATGTGCCTCTGGATGAAATTGTGCTGTAATAATTGGTAAGTTCTTGTGTGATAATCCTTCGATTGAATCATCATTAATATGATAAAAACGCATATCTAACTCTGTTTCTTTTAAGCTATCTTTAATCACAACGTAGCTGTGATTTTGCGAGGTCATAAACACTTTGTTTGTTTTCACATCATATACTGGCTGGTTAGCCCCTCTATGTCCAAACAGCAGCTTTTTCGTTTTTGCACCAAATGACAGGGCAATTAACTGATGACCTAAGCAGATACCTAATGTTGGGTGAGCAGCAACAACTTTCTTAATTTGTGAAAAATAGTTTACTAGTTGCTCTGGATCTCCTGGTCCATTTGATAAAAGGACTCCGTTAGGTTTAAGATCAGCAACTTTGTCGATCATTTTAAAAGGAACGGTTGTTACCTTACAACCTCTATTTAAAAGGGCTGTTAAAATTGATTTCTTATAGCCGAAATCAACTAAAGCAATATGTTTTTCACCTTCACCATAAGTTTCAAGCTGATCGGACACAACCTCAAAAACTCCATCTTCGAAGATTGCACAAGGCTGTTCTTCTTGGTTTAAGGTTGTTGAGATCGTTGCCGCCATTGATCCATGGTTTCTAATTTTCTTCACAACAGCACGTGTGTCAACGTGGTGAATGATTGGAATATTCCACTTTTCTAGATACTCCTTAAAGCTGTATTGCGCTTCATAGTGTGAATAATTTGTCGTATTTTCATAGATAACTACCGCTTTTACTTGCGGCTTTTTACTTTCATCATCACTTATGTTAATCCCGTAATTTCCAATAAGAGGATACGTAAATACAACAATCTGATTTTTATAGGAAGGATCTGTTAATACTTCCTGATAACCCGTCATTCCTGTGAAAAATACAATTTCTCCGTTAATGTCCTCCGAGGAGCTATGTTCAAGTATCCCGTTATACACTGATCCATCCTCTAAATGGAGATATCCTTTCATCTGCTTACACCTCGTTTGTCTATAGTTCTTCTAATAGTGGAAACGTCCACCTATTAGCATGTGGATAATTATTAAACACTTAGTATTTTTATTCAATTACATGTAAAAAAAATACTGATCTTATTGAGCACCTACAGATTGCTCGATAGTTGAAAACACACCTGCTATTGTTTCAATCGCTAAATCGATCTCGTCGTATGATACTGTTAATGGAGGAAGTAATCGGACCACATTTGGTCCAGCTGGCAAAACAAGTAATTGTTTTTCTCTAAGCTGATTAATAATCTCTCCAACTTGTTCCTTACATTCTATTCCTAGTAATAAGCCTTTACCGCGAATCTCTTTAACCAGGTAATGAGATCCTATTACAGTATTCAACTTGCCAAGCAGATAGTTACTTTTTTCTTCCACTTCTTTAAGAAAATTTTCTTCAAAGATTTGGGTAAGTGTTGCTTTTGCAGCAGCCATTGCAATTGGATTACCACCAAAAGTAGATCCGTGGCTTCCTGCCCCGAACGTATCAATTAGTGACTGCTTTCCGATCATTGCTCCGACTGGTAATCCACTGCCGAGCCCTTTTGCAGAAGTGATAATATCAGGTGAGATTTCGTAATGTTGATAGCCAAATGGCTTTCCTGTACGACCAATACCTGTTTGAACTTCATCAATGATTAATAATGCTCCGATACGTTTGCACGTTTCCGTTACTTTTTGAAGAAATTCTTGTTGTGCTGGAACAACTCCACCTTCACCTTGGACAACTTCTAGCATAATTGCTGCTACATCGTCTTCAAGCTCATCTAACGAATTAGAATCGTTGTATGGCAAATATTGAAATGTTTCAAGCAAGGGTCCGAAGCCTTGTTGAATTTTTTCCTGACCTGTTGCTGACATGGTTGCGAACGTTCTGCCATGAAACGATTGTAGAAAGGTTACAATCTTTGTTTTTCCAGTGTGCTTGCGTGCTAGTTTAATTGCAGCTTCGTTCGCTTCTGCTCCACTGTTACAGAAAAAAACAGCATCTCCTTCAGTTGAGTCAACTAAGAGCTTTGCTACTTCTTCTTGAATTGGCTGATGAAATAAATTAGACATATGCCAATACTTTGTTAACTGCTCTGCAACAGCAGCCGTCACATCCTCATTTGCATGCCCTAAGTTACAAACAGCAATACCGGAGATAAAATCTAAATACTTTTTATCATTCTCATCAGTAACCCATGAGCCCTTTGCTTCTTTCATCGTTACATCCCATCTCGCGTAGGTAGGGAATAAATAACTCATGATTGCAAAACCTCCCCTTCACTTACAATTTTTGTTCCTTTGAAAATACCGTTCTCAACAAAGGCCTCGCTTCCACTTACAATCATAACCTCTTGACAAATGTCAGATAAAGTCGATACGGCTGATTCGACCTTTGGAATCATTCCCCCTGTAATGACCTCTTTTGCAATCAATTCAGTAATTTCTTGAGGTGTAATGGTTTCAATAACCTGCTTATTTTGATCCATAATTCCAGGTACATCTGTTACAAATAAAAACTTCTCAGCTCCTACACCATTTGCAATAGCTGCTGCAGCTAAATCTGCATTCACATTAAGTGTCTCGTTTGCCACAGTGCGTGCCAGTGGTGCAACAACCGGTATATAACCATGATCCATTAATAAAGATACAACTGATGTTTGAAATGAGGTTACTTTTCCTACCAATCCCAGATTCTCTTTATCTAAATATTCCGCTTGTAAAAGTCCACCGTCAGTACCTGATACTCCGATCGAATTGAACCCTTTTTGCTGAAGAAGATTTGTCAGATGTTTATTAATTTTACCAGCTAGCACCATTTCAGCAATTTCTAATACGTCATCTGTTGTCTTTCGTTGACCGTTATAGAACTCAGTTTCTATTTCCAGAGCTTTTAGCATCTTTGTAATATCTGGACCACCACCATGGACAATCATGACGCGCCAATTTGATGAAACCAGATCTTTTAAACTTTGGAAGAATGTTTCTGATAATTGATGAACGGTACTGCCACCACATTTTAATACGACTGTTTTTGACATAACGATCTCCCTTATGTTCTGTAGCTTGCGTTAATCTTCACGTAATCATATGTTAAATCACAGCCCCAGGCTTTACCGGCTTGATCCCCAACTCCCAGGTTAACTGTTATTTTCACTGAATCTTGTTTTAAATAGTTTGATGCAGATTCTTCGGAAAATGATTGTGGACTGTTATTTGTGAACAAGCATAAATCTCCTAGGAAAATATCAATCTTTTCCGGTTCAACCTGTGCCTCACTATATCCAACGGCACAAATAATTCTTCCCCAGTTCGCATCTGCCCCATAAACCGCAGTTTTCACTAAGCTTGAACCAACGATTTTTTTGGCAACAACATTTGCTTCCTGCTTTGTTTTAGCACCTGTTACTTCTACTTCAATCAGCTTTGTTGCTCCTTCACCATCCTTGGCAATTTGCTTTGCTAACTCTTCACTTACTAATTGAAATGCTGCTTTAAAGTCATTCCATTGAGGATGATTTGGATTTAGCGAATGATTATCTGCCTTGCCATTTGCCATGACTAAAACCATGTCATTTGTTGATGTATCACCATCAACAGTAATTTGGTTGTATGTTTTATCAGTTACTTCGCTTAATAGTGCTTGCAAGGATGCAGAATCAATATTCGCATCTGTTGTAACAAATGAAAGCATTGTTGCCATATTTGGATGAATCATTCCAGATCCTTTGGCTGCTCCACCAATTGTTACTGTTTTCCCATCAATTTCTACTTCGTAGCAAGAGTTTTTCATAACCAAATCTGTTGTTAAGATCGCTGTTTGAAATGCCTCTGATGCTTCTTGACTACATTGAGGATTTAACTCCTGAATTCCGGCACGAATTTTATCCATCTTCAAAAATTCACCAATAACACCTGTTGAAGCAACCGCTACGTAATGAGGCTGGATATTAAACAGGCTTGCACAGCGCTCTCTCATTTCAAATGCATCTTTTAACCCTTGTTCACCTGTACATGCATTAGCGTTTGCGCTGTTAACAATAATCGCTTGTAATAAGTTTTCTTTTGCTACACTTTCTTGTGTTACCTTTAATGGTGCAGCTTGGAAATGACTTTGAGTGTATACAGCAGCACAACTCGCCGGTACTTCACTATAAATAACACCTAAATCATTTTTCGAATATCGTAAACCAGCATGAACACCGTCAGCAGAGAAACCTTTTGCTGAAACGATTGACCCGTTCTCAATTTTTTTGATGCTAGATGTTTCTTTTGCTTGTAGCACGTTTATTTCCTCCCTGGTTGTCATGATGATCTAATTCTCTTCATCACTTACAAATCGTCTTATGGATATATAGGTGCAAAGTACAAGCCCGTTGTTTCTTCATAGCCGTTCATTAGGTTGAAGTTTTGTACCGCCTGACCTGCTGCACCCTTCATTAAGTTGTCAATTACCGCAACAATCGTTACTCTTCCTGTTCGTTCATCTACTTTTAGACCGATGTCACAAAAATTTGAGCCGTAAACCTCCTTTGTTGAAGGAAACTCACCTTGTTTACGAACACGCACAAATGGTGATGCAGCATAAAAGTCTTTATATAAATCTAATAAGCTCTCTGTTGTATATGACTCTTGTAAACTAGCATAAATCGTCGCCATAATTCCTCTTGTCATTGGAATGAGGTGTGTATTAAATGAGATAGCTGTTATCTCATCATTTAATGCAAAAAGTGCTTGCTCCACCTCAGGTATATGTTGATGTTCATGAACTTTATAAATTTTTATATTTTCATTTGTTTCAGAAAAATGAGTAGCTTGTGAGATATTACGGCCTGCTCCAGAAACTCCTGTTTTCGCGTCCACTATAATCGATTGTTCATGAATAATCCTGTTCTGTACAACTGGTGCTAAGCCCAATATCGTAGCTGTTGGAAAACATCCTGGATTTGCAAGCAGTTTTGCCTTCTTAATTTCTTCTTTATTTAATTCAGACAACCCGTACACTGTTTTTTCTAGAACCTCATCTTCTACACAAGGACGTTTATACCAATGCTCATACTCGTTACGGTCCTTCAATCTCAAATCACCGGACAAATCAATAATCTTTACATCTGAGTCAAGAAATTGTGGTGATAAATTCCTTGAAACCCCAGGAGGTGTTGCTAAAAACAATACATGTATATTCTTTTTGATGTCTTCCACATCAATATTTTTTAATATGTGATCACTCAAATCATGTAGATGTGGAAATGTGTTACTGTATGGAACATCCATTTCTGAAGATGAATAAAGGATACATTCTTCTACATGTGGATGATTGGATAATATACGATATAATTCGACTCCACCATATCCTGTGGCCCCGATAATTCCGACTTTCACCAAATCACACCCTCTAGTAAGTTCGTTTTCTAAATTATTTCTCAATTATAAGTTTGTATAAAAATAAAATCAAGTGTATAAATAATATTTTTTTAAATTTTAAAACTAATTCTTATGCATATTGAGACTGTGTCAGTTTATGTTGGAAATGACATCATTTATATATATACATCAATATGCATAAAAGAAACGAAAAAAGTGTATAAAAAAACATCAATCTAACTCATATGAGTAAATTGATGTTTTCTTATGTTTATTGAATTCCCAGAGCAATTTTTGCAATTCTGGACATTTTATCTTTTGTCCATGGTGGATTCCAAACAATATTTACTTCTGTGCTCTTAACTTCTGGGATATCATCAAGTGCAATTTTGATTTGTTCAACAATCGTTCCTGCTAATGGGCAGCCCATTGAGGTAAGTGTCATTGTTACGATTGTTTTCCCTTCTTCATCCATTTCAATGTCATAAACAAGTCCAAGGTTGACAATATCGACACCTAGCTCTGGATCGACAACTGTTTCTAACGCACCATAAATATTTTCTTTTAGTGATTCATCCATCTCGGTAAGCACTCCTTTTAAGATCGTGGTACTTTGAGTATAGTAAAAGCGAAAGTAGAAAGAAAGAATTCTGCTTTCTTTCTGTTTAAGTAAACTTTATATTTAGGAAGTAATCGAATATTGGCACTTTCAAATTAGTTCGTTCTATTACGCTCCACTATAAAGATAAACCTAATTTTAAAAAGCAACTACCTTTTCATATTCACCTATAGATACCTCTCAAACCATTCAACTAACGCCAATGTGCCTTCTCGGGAAACTTTGTGGTCAGCTAATGGGTCAGCAATGAACCTCAGCTTTTCTGGTTGTGCCTCATACATTGGTATGATTTCTTTGTAAAATTGATAGGTTGGAGCAAATGGAACAACATTATCTCGTTCACCATGCCAAAAGAGAAGTGGTCGATTTTGAAGCTTTTCTTTTTGCAGGCTCAAGTCAAATGGCTGTAAATGTGTTAGTTGTTCCTCTATTTCTTCATTTGACAGTGGAACCTCCACTCCGCTTTGTTGTAAAGAATACAGTTGCCCTTTTAGAAGCGTTGTATAACATGGGCTTCCCATTAGACTGACTGCTGCTTTTATCCATTCATATTGAGTAAGAGCCCCTAACGTTGTAATTCCCCCCATAGAGGTACCTGCTAGTCCAATACGTTCTGAATCAATTAGCTGCTTTTGTTCAAAGTATTCTTTTATTATGTTCACTTCTTTTATTTCATTCAATACAATCTTCCAAAAATTTAAGCTTAATTCTTTAGTGTCATAATTCTCGCTTCTCTCTCCATGGTATAAAGCCTCAGGTAAGATGACTCTCATACCTTTTTCGGCTAAATAATAAGCATAGTGGAGGTTGTTTTCTTTGGCACTTGTAAAACCATGTACAAAAATCACGAAAGGTGTTTTTGTGTCCTGAAGCGACTGTTTAACGATGTGTAAGGCTGGAATGTTTTCTATATGTAATTTTTCAACAATAATCAATGATTATGCGCCTCCTGAGTAATTTTCCCACTTTGTTAGTGTAACATGTAGACATTAAAGTTGGAAAAAAGATACACTGTTATTGAATAGGTGTACCCTATAAGTAGCAATTGTGCCTACATAAACCGGATATCACCTAAAAAACATATATGGTAAAGGAGACTGTATGGAAACGAAACCTTTTTTAATTGCTTTAGACTTAGATGGGACTCTTTTAAAAGATGATAAAACAATATCACCTTACTCTAAGGAAATAATCAGCAAAGCAAAAGCAGCAGGCCATATTGTCTGCATCGCAACAGGTAGACCATTTCGATCAAGCTCCATATATTATGATGAATTAAACCTAGATACACCGATTGTCAATTTTAATGGTGCATATGTTCATCATCCAAAGGACGATAGTTGGGGAACCTATCATACCACTTTAGATTTGGAAGTTGTAAAGCAAATCATTGATGTCGCTGAAGAGCATCACTTACATAATGTTTTAGCTGAAATTATTGATGATGTGTATTTTCATTATCATGATGAAAAAATGATCGATGTTTTTAGTATGGGAAATCCGGATATTAAAATCGGTGATTTACGTCAAAATTTAGGGAATGATGTAACGAGTATCCTTATTCATGCAGCTGAAGAAGATGTTGAAAAAATTAGAAATTACTTATCAGATGTACATGCTGAAGTTGTTGATCATCGCAGATGGGCAGCACCGTGGCATGTTATTGAAATTATTCGAGCAGGAATGAATAAAGCAATCGGTTTGGAAAGAATCTCTTCTTATTATAATATCCCTTCTGAACGTATCATTGCATTCGGAGATGAAGATAATGATTTAGAAATGCTCACATACGCAGGACAAGGTGTAGCGATGGGAAATGCCATCACAAAGCTTAAAGGTGTTGCTAACAAGGAAACTAAAACGAATGAAGAAGACGGAGTTGCCCATTATTTAAAAAACACACTTGGCTTATAAGCCTTTAAACAGGTAGTTTTATGTATTTTTTGACAACAGTCTTTTGTAATCTAGATAGTAATTGCCATTAATATAATCAACTTTTTCGCACACAATAATCTTGACGCAACGAACGAGAGCGTCATCATTATAAAGGGGGGCTTTTTCAATGGGTAAACGTAACAAATCAAAACGTTTTGTTCAACAAGGCAAAGATATCGTTACTAAGCACGATGAGAGGTTCCCTTACCACTCAACATTATCTGAATCAGAAGCACATAAAAGTAAAACAGATGATACTCCACTTGGAGGGATATAAGTGACAAATCCATTATTTCAGCAAGCTCGTGAAGCAGTTGCCTATGCAAACTCTATATCCACAGGTTCTGAGCAGGGAGATCAACAGGAAGCAGTTATGAAGGCAAAAAATGCCTTATCTTCTGCTTTTGCAAACTGTACAGATGCTGAACGTGCTCAACTTCGAGAGTTACAGCAAACACTTACTAGCATGTAACAAAGCAAAGCGAACCTATTTTGGTTCGCTTTCTTCTTCACTAATTTGAAAACTCTCTTCTTTTTTTAACTTTACTGTCTCAGGAGCTAAAATGGTGATTTCTGCTGTATATACTCCTGGTGAAAGTGTCGAATATTCCCATATTTCTTCCCACTCCATACTTTCACCTGATTTAATTAAGGCAGTTTCAATTGCTTGTGTAAACATTTTACCTTTTGAATAACGATACACTTCTTCACTCTTTTTATTTTTTATAACAATTTCATATTTTTGACTCGTAGGAAATTCAATCTTCTTCATTTCATTGGTATTGTTCATTAACGTAATAATAAATTTTATTGTTTGTTTCTCTGGAAATATGGAGACATTCAAATCCAGTTCTCCATTCTTCACTTCTTTTACCTCTGTTTCAGGCACAATGCTTTCTGCTTCACTTCTATCTTCTAAAGAACAACCCGTTAAGAAGAAGATCACCAAGATGAAAAATGCTATCCTCATTTCATTACTCCTTTCTAAAAAAGCCGAAGATACCTGCCGTTTGAACAATGTTTGTAAATGCTTGTGGATCTTCTTCTTTTATAATTTTTTCAAGGTCGTATAACTCATATCTTGTGATAACAATGATTAACATATCCTTCGTTTCATTTGTAAACGCACCTTTAGCAGGAATCATTGTTATTCCCCGAACTAACTTTGAATGAATCGCTTTTTTTAATACATCCGCTTTTTTCGTAATGACCATAGCTGTTAATTTTTCATGTCTTGTATGAATAGCATCAATAACACGCGTGGAAACATAGAGTGAAACTAATGTGTATAATGCTTTTTCCCAACCAAAAAGTAATCCAGCAGCCAAGATGATGATGCTATTAAACAGAAAAAAATAGGTTCCGACAGGCTTGTCCTTCATTCGTGATAGTACCATCGCAATAATATCTAGTCCACCTGTCGAGGCACCGTACTTTAACGTAATTCCAACTCCAATGGCCATAATAACACCACCAAAAACAGCATTTAATAATATATCCTCTGAAAAAGAATATAAGGGCACAAGCTCTAAAAAAAATGTTGTTGCAGCTACACTAAAAAAACTATATAACGTAAACGATTTCCCTACTTTTAACCATCCTAAAATGGCAACAGGTATGTTTAAAAGTAAAAGCAGTATTCCCGTTGAGATAAAAAAAGGAGTGTAATCTTCCAGTACCCTCGATATCAGCATAGCAATACCAGTAAAACCGCTTGAATAAACATTTGCAGGTATTAAAAAGAAATTTAAACCGACTGCATTTAATAATGCACCGAGAATGACAACTATGATTTTCATGGTTTCTGTTTTCAACATTCATTTTTTCCTCCTGTCGTTCAGGCTCTTTAGTCTAGTTTTTCCCATCTTCATAAGAATTGAACACAAAGATTGTAATTTAGCTCCGGAGTGATAAACTAAAATTATTGTAAAGAACTTATTATAAGTTAAATGAGGTGTTAAAATGAATGTTCACATTTTAGCTGATAGTGCTTCTGATTTACCTATTGAATATTTCCAGGAAAATTCAATTACTTTTCTTCCTTTAAGTGTTGAACTAAACGGGAAACAACTGGAGGATCAAAGAGAAATAAAGCCGAAACAAATTTATGAAGAAATGCGACAAGGTACCCTAATTAAAACATCACAAATTTCTCCATCATTATTTAAGGATGTTTTTACTGAGCTTGCCAAAAAAGGAACGCCTTGTTTATATGTTGCTTTTTCATCAGAACTCTCAGGTACATACCAAACAGCCATGATGATGCGAAATGAAGTGTTAGAAGAGTATCCCGATTTCAGGTTGATGATTATTGATTCAAAATGCGCATCTCTTGGCTGTGGCCTTGCCGTTAAGTATGCTGTTGAGCTTGCAAAGAGCGGAAAAACGTTGGAAGAAATTGAAAACGCTGTAAAAACCTATTGTCAAAAAGTTGAGCATATCTTCACCGTTGACAATCTTGAATACTTAGCCCGTGGCGGACGAATTAGTAAAGCTTCAGCATTTGTTGGCGGACTATTAAATATTAAGCCATTATTACATGTTGAAGATGGGAAGCTTATCCCTCTTGAGAAAATACGAGGACGTAAAAAAGTATTTAAACGAATTATTGAAATCATGAAAGAACGTGGAGTAAATCTTCAAAATCAAACAATCGCGATAAGTCACGGTGATGATGAGGAATCCGCAAATGAAATAAAGGCTTTGATTCAAGATGAATTTCAACCTAAGGATATTTATATAAACTATGTAGGTGCTGTTATTGGTGCCCATTCAGGACCAGGGACACTAGCGATATTCTTTTTAAATGACGAGCTTTAACACATACTCGCTATAGCATGTGGGAATGATAAGCTTACACTCGTTTGAAAGGAGCATCATCATGCCACACACTAGTGATAATGATAAAAAAGCAAAAGACAATAACGCAAAACGTCATGAAAAAAATATGATGCGTGAAAAAAACCGTCAAAAAGGCGAACGCCAATACTCTAAAAAAACAGATCATTTGTAAGTTATAGTTGCCATAATGGTAACTTAACATATAAAAAGGAAGCCCCTCACGTATATGTAAGGGGCTCTTCCTTATTTCAACTTAAATTTGCCAATTGTTTCATTTAAATCATCCGTTAATTCTCTCATTGTAACAACTTTACTTACAATTTTCTCAAAAGCAGACAATTGTTCAGTTGTTGACGCCGAAATTTCTTCATTACCTGCTGCCGTTTCCTCAACAACTGCACTAATGCTCTCAACGCTGTTAAGTACCTTTTCACCAAATTGCTTCGAAGAATTCATTCCCTCAACCAATGATGTCAAACGTGTCATCATTTCATCCACACGAACACCGATGTTATCAAAAGCGTCTGTTGTCGTATCCATTGAGCTTTTTTGTTCTTCAGCAATAAACACACCCGCTTGAACAAATTGTGTGATTTCAGAAATGCCTTCTTTTATTTTTGCAACCATCTCAAAAATATGTTTTGTTGAGTTTGTTGATTCCTCTGCGAGCTTTCTCACCTCATCAGCTACAACAGCGAATCCTTTTCCAGCCTCACCTGCTCGTGCAGCCTCTATGGCAGCATTTAAAGCTAGTAAATTAGTTTGATCTGCGATACCTGAAACTGTTTTTGCCATATCTTCAATTTGAGCTGCATAATTCGTAAACGTTATTGTTGCTTCATCAATTTTTCGAGTTGTATCTTGATTTTTCATCATTAATGAACGCTGAGTTTCAATGGCTTCTTGACCAGAAGTAATGGCTGAAACAGCTTCGGTCCCTAAGGTAACAGATTCTTCAGATTGGGTCACGTTATCCTTAAACCCTTTATCCATGCTTTCAATTAAAGAAACAGCATCCTGCAAATCATTTGAAATAGACTGTGTACCAATTGACATTTCATTTGTGGAAACTGCCACTTGATTTGTAATAGCAGTTAAGCCCTTATTTTCTGTTTCTAAATCTTTAGCAAAGCCTTCAACATCCTTACTCACTGTTTCAACAGAAACTAGTAAGCTTCTTAACTGATCAACCATTTGCTCAAAAGATGTATTTAAAGCACCAAGCTCATCTTTGCCTTTATACGTAATCGACTCTATAACAAGGTTTCCTGCTGCAATTTCCTCCGCATTCCTTGATAATGCCTTTAACGGGCGGGTAATTGAATTTGTCATTCTAAGCGCAATAAATAAGCTGAGTACCACTAAAATGATACTTCCGATTACTGCTGAAACAATGACAAAGGAAATTTGCTTTTGTAGATTTTGTTGTAAAATAGTATATTGCTCATTTGCATATTCATTTAGTAGATGTATGTCATTTAAGATTCCGTCTATCCGAACCGATTGACGTTTTGCTTCAGGACCAATCTTATCCTCAAGCGCCGTATTTGCTTCTACTTTCCACAGCTCATATTTTGCAACTGCCTTTTCGAGCGTCTCGACACTGTTTTTGTGAGTGATCCCCTTTTTTAAATCAGCTATTAATTCGTCACTTTTTGCTATACTGAGCAACACTTCTTCTTTTTGAGCGTCTGTTGCTGTTACGGAAAAGTTATTTAACCCTTGCTTTGATGTATTCAATTCAGCTTGTAATTTCTCAATGTTTAATAAATTGGGTACTTCATCTTGAGTAGATGATTGTATAGACAGCATATTATAAATGATAAAAGCAATCATAAACAACGCTAACAGTAGTACACTTATTGAATTAATTAATAGCTTTTTCTTTATTGTCATGTTATCCTCCTAGCTGCCACTTGTGAGCTTTTCTTTCCACTCATCAATCGTTTGTTGTTGTTCTTTACTGAATGGTACGACTCTAAGTGGAGCCAAGTCGATTCCTTTATCTTTAATTCCTAATTCAATGTGACCTTCAGAAATTTTTCCATCTTTTATTAACTGCTCTGCTAACTGATACATAGCTGTATCAACCTTTTTCAGCATTGATGTAACAACAGCTTTCTCAGCATAAAAATATTGATCAGTATCAACACCGATGGCCAATACTTTGTTTGCTTGGGCCTCCTTTAACATACCAACACCAGTAAAACCAGCTGCCGCATATAATACATCCACATCTTTTTGAATCATTTCACGTGCAAGCTGCGCTCCAAGCTGGTCGTTTCCGAAGTCTCCCGCATATTTAACCTCCACTGTGATAGAAGGATTTACAGATTTTGCTCCTTCAATAAAGCCATCTTCAAACTTATTAATTAGTGGAACATCGTCTCCACCAATAAAACCTAATTTATTTGTTTTTGTCGCTAATGCTGCCACTACACCTGTTAAAAAGCTACCTTCATCTTCTTTAAATGTAATAGATGTTACATTTTCAAGTTCAGAAACTGCATCAATTAAAATAAAGTGTTGATCAGGATATTTTTTAGCCACTTTCTCAAGGTCGGTTTGCACCATAAAACCTAACCCAACAACAATATCATGATCTTCTTCAACTAACTCTGTTAAACCTTTTTCATACGTTTCTGATTCCTTAAGTTCTCTATAATCAAATAAAATTCCAAGCTCGTCTCTTGCTTTTGTTAATCCATTAAATGCCGAGTCACTAAAAGATTGATCACCTAGTCCGACGTCAGACAACATAATACCAATTTTCACCTTGTCATCAACTGAGCTCACGGTCTCTTGCTGCGAACAACCAGCGATGATGATCACAAAAACGAAAGCAAACAAGGCTGTTACATTCTTGATGAACATGTTAAAACCTCACTTTATCAATTTTATATCATTTCTTATATCGACAAATTCTGTCATTTTTCCACTCTATTTAGGTATTTTTCTATAAAAAAAGCTTTCACTCATATTGATTTAAGATTGAAAGCTTTTTTAACTCGATTATTTATTATTTTCTTCTTCTTTAAAGTAAGTCCAGCCATCCTTTTGATAAACTCGATTGTTTTTCATTAATAACCCTAAAGCTCGTTTAAATGCCCCCTTACTAAGATTAAAGCGTTCTTTTATATCATCAGGATCACTTTTATCTGTAAATGGCATAGCACCGTTTCTATCCTGCATATAGGCATAGATTCTTTCCGCATCACTGCCTTGTGCTTCATGCTTTCGTGGTAATAACGAAACATTTATTGTTCCATCTTCTTTTACATCAATGACCCTGCCGGTAACAGTCTCACCTAATCTTGGTTCAACTTCACGTTGTGAGGAATGAATAAACCCTTTGTATCCTTCTTCTGTAAGAATGAACGATCCCGCAACGATCATTCGGTAAACAGTTCCTGTTATTTCCTTATTAAATAAAGCTCGATCAGCATTCTTAAAAAACGGCTCTACAATTTCTTCTGTTGCTAGTCGAACAAAAAATCGGCCGTTTTTCGAAACCTTTAACGTACAATAAAGCTTGTCCCCTACATTTGGCCACACTTCACGTAAATATGGAAGATGATCTTTAGCTACTAATCCGTCCTTACTTAAACCAATATCCACAAAAGCTCCCATATCCTCAACGATGTCCACCACTTCAACCCAGCCATAAGTATCTTGGGTAATGAACGGCTTTTTCATTGTTGCATAAAGGCGATCTTGTGCGTCAACACCAAAGAAAACCTCCACTTTTTCTCCTTCTTCAACTTCTCCGATCACTTCATTATTATGTAAAAGAACACGGTCCTTCCCATCTGTTAAAAAATATCCGTAATCCACCTGCTCATCTATTGTTAATGTTGCAAAAGTTCCTGGGATCATAAATAATATGTCCTGCCTTTCATCATATGTTTTATACATTTCCGTTTATATTGTAAGTAGATCCGCGGGTAGTCCCGAAGAGTCTTCTCGACAATTGCTTCACACTTTTTAGGTAAAAGTTGTGATCATTGTTTTATTTTACTATAATCAACCTATATTATATACGCAATGGAGGATAATTATGGCGAAAGATAGTTCATTTGATATTGTATCAAAAGTTGAGTTTCCAGAGGTTACAAATGCAATCAATATCGCAATGAAAGAAATTGCAACAAGATATGACTTTAAAGGTAGTAAAAGTAATCTTACATTAGAAAAAGAAGAACTTGTTTTAGTTTCAGACGATGAGTATAAACTAGAGCAATTAAAAGATGTTCTTCTTTCAAAGCTAATAAAAAGAGATGTACCGATAAAAAACATTTCTTATAAAAAAATTGAAAATGCTTCTGGTGGTACTGTTCGTCAAAAAGCTGAGTTGGTTTCAGGAATTGATAAAGATAATGCAAAGAAAATTAACACCATTATTAAAAACACTGGTCTAAAAGTAAAATCTCAAATTCAAGACGACCAAATCCGTGTAACCGGAAAAAACCGTGATGATCTTCAGCAAATTATCTCAGCCATCAAAGGTGCTGATTTACCAATTGATGTTCAGTTCATCAACTACCGCTAACTAACTACATCATACATACAAAGTCAGGCATCCTTCAAAAGCCTGACTTTTCTTATATCATGCGCATATTCTCACGATCTCATCATATGCTCTAACTGTCATCGTTTGGAAACACTCACCAAAACTTCCATCTAAAAAAAGCATAACAGACTATTTAATTTAGACAAATCATCATTTTACTATTGATATTTTTCGCAATATTAGATAAATTAGTTGTAATCCTTTTAATACGTTAAAGTTATTAAGAAAATTTCATATCTTATCAAGAGAAGCTGAGGGACTGGCCCGATGAAGCTTCAGCAACCGGTCCATAACGAGTGAAGTCTGGTTTACTTGATTGACTACTATTGAGTCATTTTCTTTTAGCACAGAAAAATAAATAAAAATGACTCGAACAAAGCGCTTTTGTTTGTTCGAAGCATTTTTATTTATTTTTCCAAGGCTTGCCAAGCAAGCCGCTACAAGCGAAAGCTTGCCGTGCTAAAAGAAAACACCCAACACAAAGGTAGAATCTCTAATCTTAGAGCGTCTCTAGCTAAACCCGTCAATCAATTTCAAACCACCCACCAAGACTTATGCGAGTGCCAAGGTGCTAATTCCAGCAAGCATATTCAACATGCTTGGAAGATAAGGGAAGCTTATAATTATACAGCCTTCTCAACAAGAAGGCTTTTTTTATTAGTATAAATATAATCAAAACTCAAATAGATCGGGGGCTCTTATTGATGAATTTTTTAGAAGACTTAAAAAGTAAAATTTTAATTGCTGACGGCGCAATGGGAACAATGCTTTACTCTCACGGAGTAGATCGCTGCTTTGAAGAATTAAACCTATCTAAGCCTGATGATGTGCTTGCAGTACACCAAGCCTATATTGAAGCAGGCGCTAACCTCATCCAAACGAATACATATGGGGCAAACGATATCAAATTGTCTCGTTACGGGTTAGAGGACGACATTAGACAAATCAATAAAAAAGCTATCGAAATTGCAAAAAAAGCTGCAAAAGAGTCAACCTATGTTTTTGGAACAATCGGCGGCATCCGTACCTTTAAAAAGAGTGCCCATAGTATCGAAGAAATTAAACGAAATTTTAGAGAGCAACTCTATCTTTTGCTAAATGAAAATGTGGACGGTCTACTTCTTGAAACATTCTATGACTTAGAAGAAATGAAAACTGTCCTTTCAATTGCTCGAAAAGAAACAAATAAACCGATCATTGCAAATGTATCACTGCATGAAGCTGGTGTATTACAGGACGGTACTTCATTAACAGACGGATTTTCTATCTTAGAAGAACTTGGAGCAAACGTAATTGGCTTAAACTGCCGCCTAGGTCCACATCATATGATTCAATCTCTAGAAGAGGTGCCTATTCCTGAGAAGGCTTTTCTTTCTGTTTTCCCTAATAGTAGCTTACCTGCATTAAATGAGGGACGTCTTGTCTATGAATCTGATGAAACTTACTTTAAGGAAAGCGCCCTAAAATTTAGAGAACAAGGTGTAAGATTAATAGGCGGATGCTGTGGTACAACACCAAACCATATTAAAGCAATGGCAGGGGCTGTAGCTAATTTAGCGCCTGTACAAACAAAGCAAGTAAAAGTCGCAAAAAAATCGACGATTGAAGTTCAAGATCAACAGGTAAACTCCCTTCCACCACTTGAGGAAATTGTGAGAGAAAAGCGCTCGGTTATTGTTGAGCTAGATCCTCCGAAAAAGCTTGGAATGGAGAAGTTTTTAGAAGGAGCACAAGCACTGCATGATGCAGGAATTGATGCATTAACACTAGCCGATAATTCATTAGCATCACCTCGTATTAGTAATCTAGCAGCAGGAATTTTAGCAAAGGAAAAAACAGGTGCAAGAACATTAATTCATATTACTTGTCGTGACCGCAATTTAATTGGCTTACAATCTCATTTAATGGGGTTACATTCACTTGGGATGAGTGACGTTTTAGCTATCACCGGGGATCCATCTAAAATTGGCGATTTCCCTGGAGCTACATCTGTTTATGATGTTTCGTCATTTGATTTAATCAGCTTAATTAAACAATTCAACGAAGGTGTTTCTTATTCAGGGAAACCACTTGGTCAGAAAACGAATTTCTCTGTAGCAGCTGCTTTTAACCCTAACGTACGCCATCTTGATAAGGCTGTTTTAAGACTTGAAAAGAAAATTGCTCATGGTGCGGATTACTTTATTTCACAGCCATTATACTCAAGTCAACAAATTATCGATGTGTATAATGAAACAAGAAATTTACAAGCTCCAATTTATATCGGCATTATGCCATTAACATCTAGCCGTAATGCAGAGTTCATTCACAATGAAATTCCAGGCATTAAGCTTTCTGATTCTATTCGTGAAAAAATGGCGGCTGCTGGAAATGACAAAGAAAAAGCTCGTCAAGAAGGCCTGGCCATTGCGAAGGATTTAATTGATACAGCATTTGACTTATTTAATGGAATTTACTTAATTACCCCATTTTTACAATATGACCTGACAGTGGAGTTAACAAATTACATCCATGAAAAGGAAAAACAGCGAGCTGAAAGGAAGATTACCCATGTCTAGCATAAAAAAAGAACTAAAAAAACGAATACTTGTACTCGATGGCGCTATGGGTACAATGATTCAAGCTGCAAACCTAACAGCTGAAGACTTTGGTGGCGAAGAATATGATGGATGTAATGAATACTTAACACTCACTTCACCTAAAACAATTCAAGACATTCATGAAGCTTATCTAGAAGCAGGTTCGGACATTATCTCAACAAATACGTTTGGTGCTACAAGCCTTGTTCTAGACGAATATGACCTTGGTCATCTAGCATTAGAAGTTAACATTGAATCTGCAAAAATTGCAAAACGTGCCACTGAGAAATTTTCAACAGATGAAAAACCACGATATGTTGCAGGAGCAATGGGACCTACAACAAAAACTCTATCTGTTACTGGTGGAACAACGTTTGACACATTAGTTGAAAATTATGAAGAACAAGCAAGAGGGTTAATTCTAGGAGGAGCTGATTTGCTTCTTCTAGAAACAAGTCAAGATATGCTAAACGTAAAAGCTGGGTTCCTTGGCATTCAGCAAGCGTTTGAAAACACTGGTAAAGAAGTACCTCTTATGGTCTCAGGAACAATTGAACCTATGGGTACAACCTTAGCAGGTCAGGATATTGAGGCTTTTTATGTTTCACTTGAGCATATGAAACCAATTTCGGTTGGTTTAAACTGTGCCACAGGCCCAGAATTCATGACAGACCATATCCGTACATTATCAGGCTTAGCAAACACTGCAGTTAGCTGTTATCCAAACGCAGGATTACCTGATGAAGAAGGAAATTATCATGAATCACCAGAATCATTAGCAAAGAAATTGGTTGCCTTTGCAGAGCAAGGCTGGCTTAACGTTGTTGGTGGATGCTGTGGGACTACACCTGATCATATTCGTGCTATTACTGAAGCTGTTTCAACAATCTCTCCTCGTAAAATGGAAGAAATCTCAAACGGTCACACCGTTTCTGGTATCGATGCCCTTATTTATGAAGAAGGAATGCGTCCTCTATTTGTTGGTGAACGGACAAACGTTATTGGTTCAAGAAAATTCAAACGCCTTATTGCTGAAGGCAAGATTGAAGAAGCATCTGAAATTGCGAGAGCTCAAGTTAAAAACGGTGCACATGTTATCGATATTTGCTTAGCTGATCCAGACAGAGACGAGCTTGAGGATATGGAGGTATTCATCCAAGAGGTTGTAAAAAAGGTTAAAGCTCCTCTTGTTATCGACTCAACAGATGAAAAAGTTATTGAAAGAGCGTTAAAATATTCGCAAGGAAAAGCCATCATCAATTCGATTAACCTTGAAGATGGTGAAGAGCGTTTTGATGCAATCGTCCCTCTTATCAAGAAGTACGGTGGTTCATTAGTTGTTGGAACAATAGATGAAATTGGAATGGCATTAACAGCTGAAAAAAAACTAGAAGTGGCTGTTCGCTCTCATGATCTATTAGTGAAAAAGCATGGCCTAAAAGCAAGTGACTTAATTTTTGACCCGCTCGTCTTCCCTGTTGGAACTGGTGATGAGCAGTACATTGGTTCCGCCAGTGAAACAGTGCGAGGCATTCAGCTCATTAAAGAAAAACTACCTGAATGTTTAACGATTCTTGGAGTAAGTAACGTTTCCTTTGGTCTTCCTCCTGTTGGTCGTGAAGTATTAAACGCTGTTTACCTCTATCACTGTACACAAGCAGGTCTAGATTATGCGATCGTTAATACAGAAAAGCTAGAACGTTTTGCTTCAATTCCTAAAGAGGAAATTCAAATGGCGGAAGATCTTTTATTTAGAACAACGGATGAATCGCTTGCGAAATTCACTGCCTTTTATCGTGGAAAGAAAAAAGAAGACAAAAAGCCTGTCCAAAATCTTTCATTAGAAGAAAGACTAGCAAACTATATAGTAGAAGGAACAAAAGAAGGACTTATTCCTGACTTAGAGTTGGCTCTTAAGAAATTTCCAGAACCTCTTGATATTATTAATGGACCTTTAATGACGGGTATGGCCGAGGTTGGTGTACTTTTTAACGATAATCAGCTAATTGTTGCCGAGGTATTACAAAGCGCCGAAGTGATGAAGGCCTCTGTTTCCTACCTAGAGCAGTTCATGGAAAAACGTGATGACAGCGGAAAAGGAAAAATCCTTCTTGCCACTGTTAAGGGTGATGTTCATGATATCGGAAAAAACCTTGTGGATATTATTTTAAGTAATAACGGTTTTAGAGTAGTCGATCTTGGAATTAAAGTAACACCTCAAACCCTTATTCAAGCTGTGAAAGATGAAAAACCGGATCTAATTGGTTTATCTGGTTTACTTGTTAAATCAGCTCAGCAAATGGTCATTACAGCACAAGATCTGCATAAAGCAAACTGTGACCTTCCGATTTTAGTTGGTGGAGCAGCTCTTTCTAGAAAGTTTACAAGAATGAAGATAGCTCCTGAATACAACGGTCCTGTTGTTTACGCAAAAGACGCCATGGATGGATTATCACTTGCAAATCAATTACGAACTTCACCTGAATTATTTGCTCAAAAAGAAGCAGCAGTTGCAGAAGAAACAAAAACGAAAGCTGCTCCGTCTCAGGCTGTGACTGATTTATTAATCAAACGCGGAAATCTAAGTGAAGCGCCAATTTTCACTCCTAATGATACGAAACGACATATTATTAGAGACATTGACTTATCGCATATCATTCCTTATGTGAATATGCAGATGCTAATTGGTCATCACCTTGGTTTAAAAGGAAAAATTAAAGAATTAGTGAAGAAAAAAGATCCAAAAGCACTTGAGCTTGTTGAGCTCATCCAGGAGCTCCTTAAGGATGGTGCAAAGCAAAAATGGTTTAAGCCAGCTGCTGTGTATCAGTTCTTCCCTTCCTATAGTGAAGGAAACAAGCTACACATTTTGAATCCGGACAATACCGATTCTATTTTACAAACGTATGATTTTCCAAGACAGGAAAAGCTCCCACATCGTTGTATTTCTGACTATGTGCGTCCTAAGCAGGATAATGGGTTTGACTATGTAGCCATGTTTGCTGTAACAGCAGGCAGTCAAATTCGTGAACTAGCACAAGGCTTTAAAGAACAAGGCGACTATTTAAAGAGCCATGCAGTTCAAGCCCTTGCTCTTGAGCTTGCAGAGGGATTAGCTGAACGAACTCACCAATTAATTCGTGACCGTTGGGGCTTCCCTGATGCACCTGACTTTACAATGGATCATCGTTTTTCAGCTAAATATCAAGGTCAACGCTTTTCATTTGGATATCCAGCTTGCCCAGACCTTGAAGACCAAGAAAAGCTATTCAAAGCGCTCCGACCTGAAGACATCGGAATTCAATTAACAGACGGCTTCATGATGGAACCAGAGGCTTCTGTTACCGCAATTGTCGTGTCTCATCCGGAAGCGAAATATTTTAATGTTATGTAATTTGAAATATAAAGCCCTGAAACGAAGTTGTTTTAGGGCCTCTTTTTGCTACAGTTTAAGTCTTTTTTGCTAGAAAAACTCATCCTTTTGACCGACCACAATTAATTGCTAAAAAAGATATACTAGGTCTATATAAAAAGTTACTGTCGAAGCGACAACTTGCAAGGCTTCTTAACTTAACTCAAATAAGATATCTTTATAAAAAACTTATTATTTGACACATCTTTCTTAATTGATTAGAATCAACTATATTATTTAGTATGCGCAACAACTATTCTTATATTAGTAAATACCTAAGAAATGGTTGATATCTATCACAAAAAAGTTGCTATAGCAACATCTTTACGTAAATGTATTAGGAGGAATTATTATGTCAAACGTATTATTTATTAAAGCAAATTCACGCCCTACTGAACAGGCTGTAAGTGTTCAATTATATGAGGCTTTTTTACAAAGCTATAAAGAATCTCATCCTGAAGATACAATTACAGAGCTTGATCTTTTCCAAGAAAACTTACCTTACTATGGAGTAGACAGTATTAACGGAATGTTCAAACGTGGTAAAGGAATGGAATTAACATCAGAAGAAGAACATGCAGCAAATACAGTTCAAAAATATTTGGATCAATTCCTTGCAGCAGATAAAGTTGTTTTCGCCTTCCCACTTTGGAACTTCTCAGTTCCTGCTGTTCTTCACACGTACATGGATTACCTATGTCAAGCAGGAACAACATTCAAATATACAGCAGAAGGTCCTGTAGGATTATTAGCTGATAAAAAAGTTGTCCTTTTAAATGCACGTGGTGGCGTTTATTCTGAAGGTCCTGCTGCATCAAAAGAAATGTCGGTTAACTATGTAAAAACACTTTTAGATTTCTTTGGTATTAAAGAAACAACAGACGTAATAGTTGAAGGTCATAACCAATTCCCTGACCGTACGAACGAAATTATTGAAGCTGGTATTCAAAAAGCTGCATCTGTTGCTACTCAATTTTAATCAAGACTTTCTTGATATGGAATATAACACTTGAAAAAGATAAATACTAAATAAGTGTTAGATAAGTAACACAAAACTGCAGTGCGGAGGGATTTCTTTGACGATTCTTAGCATGATCATAAACTTATTAATTAGGTTTTATAGAGGGCTATTCACGATTAGTAGAGAAGTTTCAAAACTAACATACAGAATGAATGTACCTTCCTTCATTTAAGAATAAATAAGAAAAACCCATGCATATGCAAAAAAAGCGAGCACATTACTGCTCGCTTTTTTTATTTATTTTTTCCTAGCTAAAGCAGCTCGGTCATCTACTGTTGGTGGTTGTTCAAACCAGCCGTTTTTTATTAATATATTCGCCCCATCTTCAGCATAAATTCCTATTTCAGCAAGTAATCTCATGTATTTTAAAATAACGTCTTTTCTTTGACAAGTTGATAAGGCGGTGCCATAATAGCCTACTGTTACTGAAACTAATGACACGATATGGAACAGCATAAGTTTGTCTGAAAATGGTGAGACCGTGCTATTAGATACTTCAGATGTCCAATTTCTTGGTGATGGCAAATTATCTTCTGTTAAAATTTGTGTAAAAATATCATTATGCTTTTTGCAAATATTTGCCCCTCTTTGAAAATATTCTCTTACTTCTTTTGAGTGACAAACTTGGCTAAAACCAATTTCTAAATCAATTTTTGCAATCGTTTTTTGCATATTGTAATAGATGTTTCCCACTTCGATTCCATTTAAAGGCCTCTTTTTTGTAAACCAGCCGCCCAAATAATCTTGCTTATCAACAATATCCGTTTCATGCGGAGCATTTATGTATGGCGGTCTACTAAATACACCTTTATGTAGCATTAAGTCAAGCATTTTATCATATAAAGTTGTAGCCTCTTGATTACATTTTATAAAATATTCTCTTTGGTCGGCTCTCACTGATGTTCCAACCGCTAGTGAATAGCTATTCATACCATGAAGGGTCATCACATAGAGATATTGCATCATGAAGTTATCTGAAAACAATGGTGGTGCATTAAGATTAATGTCTTCTTCTGTAAACCCTTTTGGAGGAGGATACTCTTCCTTTTTTAATAATTCCTTCACTTTTTCAACATGTGTTTTAGATAAGTTCAACGCAAATTCTAGGATTGATTTTACTTCGTCATCCTTTACCGTCTTAATAAAATAAGTTAAAACACAAACCGACATACTATCATTCATATATTGACCCCAAAGTGCAGTAATCTCAGGTCCAGTTAATCGAACATTTTGAGTCATAGTAACCTCCTTTACCTCAGATTATTTGTTAAGTGGTTATTTTTAATACATTATCTTCCGTAGTTGATCATTTCCCACATCAAATTGACAAGATCATGCTATAACTCTAAACTTATGAATAGACATATTTAGTAAATTATAGGAGCCGTAATAAATGACACTTTCTTTAAACGACTATATTAGTATTTTCATTCATCAAACAGACTTGGAATTAACCAGTTATGTTAAAAATAAATTATCACCCTTTAATATTGCCCCCGAGCAAAACTTAATTATGATGTTACTTTGGGAACATGATGGACGTAGTCAAAATGAAATTGCAGCCAAGTTGAATAAAGATAAAACCAACATTGCAAGAATGTCATACGGCCTTGAACAAAAAGGCTTTATAAAAAGAAGAATGTGTCCAAATGACCGCCGGGTTCAACGGTTATATTTAACTGAAAGTGGACTAAAGCTTAAAAAGCATATTATTCCAATTGCTGAACAGTTTAACACTCTAGTATGTCAAAATATCACCACCGAAGAGATCAATCAGCTTAGAAAAATCCTTTTAAAAATGCGGGCAAATTTAACATGACACTTTAGAAACCTGATGAAGGTTTCTTTTTATTTTGTTTACCTTCTTTTCTAATCGGGAATATCAATACCACTTCAAGAACATACTTTTCAGTTTATTTCACATAATATGACAGGATAAAAAATGAGGAGGTAGTTTCTTTGAGCAATAATCAAAATCAACAAAAACAAACAATGCCACCACAGCATCAAGATGTACAACCTGGTCATGAGGATATGATGAATCCACAACCAAAATTTGATGATACTTCTTATACAGGAATTGGCAAACTGAAAAATAAAGTAGCGATCATCACTGGTGGAGATAGTGGAATTGGACGAGCTGTTGCGTTGTTTTTTGCAAAAGAAGGTGCAAATGTTGTGATTTCTTACTTAAATGAACAAAAAGATGCAGAAGAAACGCAAAAGCATGTTGAAGCACAAGGTCAAAAATGCTTACTTGTAGCCGGTGATATTGGAGATGAGTCTGTTTGTCAGCAAATTGTGTCAAAAACTATTGATGCATTTGGTCAACTCGACATTGTTGTTAATAATGCAGCTGAACAACATCCGCAAAAAAGTATTGAAGATATAACAAGCGAACAATTAGAAAGAACATTTAAAACAAATATTTTCTCGTTTTTCTATTTAACAAAAGCAGCTCTTCCTCATTTAAAGAAAGGCAGTGCAATTGTTAACACCTCTTCTGTAACGGCATACGCAGGAAATGAGCAGCTTCTGGATTATTCTGCTACAAAAGGTGCAATTACGACCTTTACAAGATCACTAGCACTCTCACTTGCGGGAAAAGGAATTAGAGTAAACGGTGTTGCACCAGGTCCTATTTGGACGCCACTTATTCCTTCAACCTTCCCTGCTGATCAGGTTGCAACATTTGGCTCAAACGTACCAATGAAGCGACCAGGCCAACCAGAGGAGCTTGCTCCTGCATATGTATTTTTAGCAAGTGACGATTCTTCCTACATGTCTGGTCAAATGATCCATGTTAATGGTGGGAAAATTGTTAATGGCTAGTTAATCAAAAAGGCTGCCGAATAATTACGGCAGCCTTCCTCTTACTTCTTCTTTCCACGCTTTTTAGCCAATATTAAAAAGATGATAAATAGTGTTGGTACAATAATAAACACACTAATAAACGGAATATTTAAACCGGTTTTTTCTTTTATTTCATATATTTCGGCAATCTCTCTATCAATGATAAACTCATATTCATTGTTTTCCTCTTCAAACGTATCTCCAGTTAGAAGTCCTTGAAGTTTTTTATCCTCTGCTATTTTATCATCAGAAATTTTTACTTTCTGTGATTTCGTTGAATTATTAATAGCAACTACGACCGTTTCTTCTTCATACGTTCTCTTAAAAATAATCATCCCATCTTTTTCATACAGCAACTCATAGTCACCTTTTGTTAAAGAAGGTAGAGTTTTTCTGACGATCGCAAGCTTTTCAAGATAATCAATCAATTCTTCATCAGATTGGAAGTTCATCAACGGTCGGTTCGTAGGCGGTTCTCCTCCGTCAACAGCAATCTCAGAGCCATAGTACACAATTGGTGTTCCTGGAATGGAATACATATAAGCAAAAGCCATCTTCAACCTTACACCAGGATGTTGGTTATTTTGAATGGCGTGCCTTGTAAAACGAACCGTTTCATCGCTATCAACATATGTGCTAAGTAAAGGTGATGATTGTTCTGCAACTTCCGTAACAGGTTTTAATGATTGATCAACATTCGTAAATGCTTGGGTAGCTGCTTCATAAAAAGGAATATTCAGCAACGAATCAAAACCGGATTCCATATAAGCAGAGATCACATCTGGATCATGCTCTTTTACAGTTCCTACTAAATAATAATCCTCATTAATTTCTTTTAGTTTTTGATGAAATTCCTGCCAAACTTCCTGATTCACTTCATCAGCTTGTTTTATGTAATACCCATCTATCCCTGTTTCTTGCATCCATGATGTTGCAGTTGAAATCATATCTTCATTTTTCTGTCCATAATCTAGCATAATTTTCATGTTAAGTTTATGAGCTTCATCAACGAGTCTCTTTACATCTTCAACTGTTCCAGCATGCTCATCAATCTGCTTTACCTCTGAGTTCTCAGTTTCTTTAAACACTGGAGATAAAATCAGGGTGGTAAATCCCATTTCATGAAGATAATCTATTTTTGTTAGAATTCCTTCAATATCGCCGCCATGGTATGCTGCAGGATCCTCAAAATTCTGGTCTCCATCATTATTCGGGTCTGCATTATTAAAGCGATCAACAACTACATAATAGGCAATCTCTTCCTGCCATGCCTTTTCTTCTTTTTCAGCTGCGCTCACAGGGAAGGCATAAAAAAGAAGTAACGGAATGAGGAAAAGTTTTAAAGCTTGTCTACGCATTTTGTTCCGTTCCTCCTACATTCTTATATCACTACGTTCTTAAGAATATCGCTTCAGGCAACCGACCGTCAAATGTAAATGATCTTCTCCTTAAAAATGATTCTTCAGTGAATATCGTTTATGTGTTTTGAAGAAGCTTAGTAATACAAAAATCTACTAAGGAGGTATCCATGCAAAAAGAAGCCATTTATCATCGTTCAAGAGATCAATATGCTTATCCTAATTCTGATGGAACTTTTCATATTCAGCTCCGAACGAAAGCACAAGATATAAGCTCTGTCACTGTTGTTTATGGAGATCCCTTTGAGTTTCATGAAAACCATTGGGTTCACACAACTAAGGAGATGAGTATTAGTGGAAGTGATGGCTTTTTTGATTATTGGTTCATTAGCATCTCTCCTCCACAACAGCGATTACGATATGCATTTCATATCAAAAGCGGTGACGAAGAGCTATTTTTTACAGAGAAAGGAACCTATGATACTGTTCATGAAGACTTTTCAGCCTATTTTTGTCTTCCTTATTATCATCGATCCGATGTGTTTACAGCACCTGATTGGGTAAAAAATACAGTTTGGTATCAGATTTTTCCTGACCGATTTGCAAACGGAAATGTTCATAATGACCCGGAAGGTACAATTCCCTGGAACAGCACTGAACCTACACCAACTTCTCTATTCGGCGGAGACTTAGAAGGAGTCATAGAACACCTAGATTACCTAATTGATTTAGGCATAACCGGAATCTACTTTACGCCAATTTTCAAGGCGCATTCTAATCATAAATATGACACAATTGATTATTTTGAAATTGATCCACAATTCGGAGATAAAAAAACGCTTAAAAGGCTAGTTACTTCTTGTCACGATAAAGGCATAAAGGTCATGCTTGACGCCGTCTTTAATCATTGCGGAAAAAACTTTCCACCGTTTCAGGATGTGCTTCGAAATGGTCAAAATTCTCCATACAAGGACTGGTTTCATTTGTCCGTTGAAGAATCTGGTGAGATTCATTATGAGACCTTCTCTTTTGAAAGATCAATGCCGAAATTAAATACACAGCACCCGGAAGTGAAAAAATACTTAATAGAAGTTGGTCAGTATTGGATAAAAGAATGTAATATCGACGGATGGAGATTAGATGTTGCAAACGAAATTGACCATCAGTTCTGGAGAGATTTTCGCCACGCGATAAAGTCAATCAATAAAGACGTTTATCTTGTTGGAGAAGTGTGGCATGATGCGATGCCATGGCTTGAAGGAGATATGTTTGATGCTGTAATGAACTATCCGTTCTCAAATTTGCTGCATCGTTTTTTTGCCTATGATGATCTAAATGCAAAGCAATTTTCAGATGAGCTACAAAGGTATTTACATCAATATCCACAACCTGTTTATCAGTTCTCCTTTAATATGGTTGGAAGTCATGATACTCCGCGAATCTTAAATCTTGCGAGCATGAACAAACAACGAGTCAAATTATTAAGCGTTTTTCAATTTAGCTTTTACGGTTCTCCGTCTATTTACTATGGAGATGAAATTGGCCTATCAGGTGAACAGGATCCAGGATGCAGAGGTTGTATGGTATGGCAGGAAGATCAACAAGACAGTGATATGCTTTCATTTATGAAGAAACTCATCAAGCTCCGTAACTCTTATCCTGTCCTTGCAAATGACGGAGCATTTTCGATATTAATGGCCGACGAATCAACTAATGTTCTTTGTTATCAAAGAGAAAATAATAAGCAGTTAGTTATAATCATCATAAATCTTTCATCACAAAAACAAGCATTTCCATTGCCTGTTAAATTGAAGGATCGCACCATTCTTAATCTTTGGAACGAAGAAGAATATGCCGCCCATTCGAACGAGTTATCAGTAATACTTAATGCTAATGAGTTTACTTTATTGCTAATCGAGTAGAAAAGGGAAATGAGTTTTCCCTTTTCCTCTTTACCTTCTAAGAATCATTTTTCGATACTCAATTGGACTGGTTCCTTCCATCCTTTTAAAAAGCTTTGAAAAATAAGTAGAATCCTCAATTCCTACTTCTTTTGCTATGTTGGCAATTTTATCATCAGTTGTTGCTAATAACTTTTTCGCTTGGTTCATTCGATATTTGTTTAAATACATATTCGGAGTTTCACCGACTATTTTTTGCATACAACGCGTTACATAATCCGGATGAAAATGAAGAGAAGCTGCGATATCCTCCATCTTTATTTCCTCTTTATAATGCTCTTGTATATAATTAACAGCTCCCTCCACAACTTTCTCAGCTGCTGTTGGAATTTTGCATGCCTCTTTTTGTAAATACAATAAAAATTCATGGAAGTGCAGCTGCTGTCTTAGTTGATAGTCCGGTGTTTGATGATCAACATTTAAAATGTTAAGAAAAATCGTTTCTATAAAATTGGTGTTCTCAATTTTCCCAAGACATGGTATGGAAAATTTATATGTTGGTGGTGTCTCATGATCACCTTTTGAAATTTGGATATCCGCCCAATTCGTAATCCCCTCTTCCACAAGCTCATAATGTGTTGGAATCGCAAAATGTAGCCAATAGTACTCTGTCCTCATTGAGCTTCCTTTATGTCCATAATGCTCAAAACCAGGAACTAAAAGAATATATTGCCCTTTTCTTACTGTGTAAGGAATTTCATCTTCAGTTATAAATAATTCACCAGACTTTACATAAATCAAATCAAATACAGTAAAAACTCTTCGAAAATGCTTTTTACCTTCTTCAAAAATAGCAATTCCCCCCTGAATAAAAGTGGGAGAAGGCGGTGCAAAAAACTCAATATGAAACATCACAAATTCTCCTTTAGGTCGTATTTATCCAAAATATATCGCTATTCTCTCTTTCTATTATACTGCAATGTTTGTAAACTTATTAAGTATTATCAAAGCAATGTAAAGGAGTTGAACAAAATGGCGTTAGAAAGACAAGGTCGTAAAATCACATTATTTGCACTAACATGGCCAATTTTTATTGAAACTCTTCTGCATATGTTAATGGGAAATGCTGATACATTGATGCTTAGTCAATACTCTGACAACTCAGTAGCTGCTGTTGGAGTTTCCAACCAAATTTTATTTCTATTAATCGTCATGTTTGGATTTATTGCAACAGGTACAACTATACTGGTTGCTCAATATATAGGTGGTACTAATTACAAAGATGCCAAAGAGGTATCAACGGTTTCTCTTTCTGCCAATCTATTATTTAGTATTTTAATTAGTGTTGTCATTGTCATCGCAAGTGAAGACATCCTACAATTGATGAACTTACCACCAGAACTAATGCCGGATGCTACGATTTATTTACAGCTTGTAGGAGGCTTTTCCTTTGTGCAAGCATTAATCATGACATCAGGAGCTATACTGAAAAGCTATGGCTATACAAAAGACACTATGTATTTAACAATCTTCATGAACCTGCTTAATATTATCGGGAACTATTTCTTTATTTTTGGTCCATTCGGATTTCCAGTACTAGGTGTTCAGGGGGTTGCCATATCCACAGTTGTATCAAGGATCATTGGCCTTTTTATCATTCTCTATATTTTAAAGAAGCGTGTTCACTTTACCCTTAACTTAAAAGAGCTCTTTAAGCTTCCAGTACACCATCTTAAAAATCTGCTTCATATCGGGGTTCCTACAGCTGGTGAGCAACTTTCTTACAATACATCGCAAATGGTTATTACAATCTTTATTACAATGATTGGAACCGAAGCTTTAACCACAAAGGTCTATGCTCAAAATCTAATGATGCTTATTCTATTATTTAGCTTAGCGGTTAGCCAAGGTACACAAATTCTAGTTGGGTACATGATTGGGGCAAAAGATTATGAAGCTGCATATAAAAGATGCTTACAAAGCCTATATGCTGGAATCATCATCTCTACGCTTATGGCTATAATTTTTTCGCTCTTCTCAGATTCTTTACTAGGTATTTTCACCTCAAATGAACGTATACTTGAGGTCGGTGGGATCCTGATCCTTCTAACCATCATTCTTGAACCAGGCAGAGCCTTTAATATGGTTATTATTGGTTCACTACGTGCTGCAGGTGATATCCGCTTCCCAACCTATGTAGGGATACTATCGATGTGGGGAGTCAGCGTACCAATCGCTTATATCCTTGGCATTCATTTTGATCTAGGACTAATCGGTATCTGGATCGCCTTTATTGCTGACGAATGGGTAAGAGGTATTATTATGTTCTATCGCTGGAAATCCAGAGCATGGATGACGAAACGCTTTTCTCAACATGCTGCTGTTTCATGAGGTAAGTCAATAATGTGGAATTGCAGTCCAATTTGGGCTGCTTTTTTTGTCTTATTTGAATTTATGAAAGTTTGACCACTTTCAAGTAATGCTTGTCATTTATCAGGTTTATGAAGAATGTTGGGACGTGCTTCTATCTGTGTTTTGGTCTTCATTCGCC